>JAFARW010000059.1 GCA_019245275.1 Vulcanimicrobiota bacterium | reverse complement strand
TACTCTTCGCCTTCGTGAAGGTGCAAGTGGCAGCCGTCCTCGGCATCGCTAAGCACTTCGCGCGCTTCAGCAAGCACCGACGATGAAATCGTTTGCGTCGGTTCGACGCTGCCTTCTTCAGCTAAGAAATCGGACTCGGCCCAATCTTCCCATGTCTCGAGCGGCTCGCCGTCTACTTCCGCGGGAAAGCGGACGCAGAATCCTTGGTCAAGGTGAACACCGACGACTTCGACCTTCGTTCCGCGAGGAAAGTACGTGCCTTCTTTCCAGAGCGTGCCGTAGGTCGTTTCGTAGGTTTGGCCGATCTTTAGCTGTTCGATGTGCGTTTATACCCCAAATGGATTTATGGGTTTCTCGCCCACATACGTTATAACGCTCTTCGTCTCAGAATAGAGGCGCATCGTCTCGAATCCTAATTCGCGGCCGTAACCCGAACGCTTGTAGCCGCCGAAAGGAACGCCTGGAAAGACCGCATACGGCGTGTTGATCGCGACCGTGCCCGTGCGCAGCGCACGCGCGACGCGGTTCACGCGGCTAATATCCTTAGACCAGATGCTGGCCGCGAGGCCGTACTCGCTGTCGTTTGCGATTTCGATCGCCTCGCTTTCCGTTTTAAACTTCAAGAAGACGACGACGGGACCGAAGATTTCCTCGCGCGCGATCCGATGTTTCGGATCCGCTTCAAACGCAGTGACGTTCCAAAAGAGCCCGCGGTCGTGACCGTCACCTGCCACGCGCGTCCCGCCGAAGAGCCGCTTGGCGCCCTCCTTCTCACCGGCCCTACAGTCGGCGGCAATCTTCTCCAGTTGCTCTTCGAGCGTGATCGCGCCGATCTGCGTTTGCGCATCTTCGGGGTCGCCAACGCGCAACTTCTGCGCGCGTTCTCCGAAACGGGCAACGAACTCGTCGTAGATCGAGTCTTGCACGAGTACGCGCGAGCGCGCTTCGCAAGTTTGGCCGGCGTTATAAAAGATTCCGTAAAGCGCGCCGTTGACGGCGGCTTCAAGATCAGCGTCTGCAAAGACTAGTGATGGCGATTTGCCGCCGAGTTCGAGCGTCACGCGCTTAAGCGTTTGTGCCGCGGTCGCGGCGATGCGTCTCCCGGTCGCCGTGCTGCCCGTGAATGCAATCTTGTCGATCGCCGGGTGCTCGACCATCGCTTGCCCAAGTTCCGAGCCGGGGCCGGTAACCACGTTGAGCACGCCTTCCGGAACGCCAGCCTCCAGCGCAATCTTTCCCAGTTCGAGAGCAGTCAGTGGAGTTGCAGTCGCGGGCTTGAGCACGATCGTGCATCCGGCTGCCAGCGCGGGCGCCACTTTCCAACTCGCGAGCAGCAACGGAAAGTTCCAAGCCACAATTGCGCCGACGACGCCGACCGGTTCAAGCAGCGTGTGCGCGATATAGTTCGGCACGGGCGCCGGCAAAGTTGAACCGTAATTCTTTGTCGCTGCGCCGGCGTAGAACTCAAAAGTGTCGACGATCGCGCTGAGTTCGCCCTTCGCCGTTCCAATCGTTTTGCCGTTATCACGCACCTCGAGCAGCGCGATCTCTCCAGCGCGCTCCGCGATCAGCTGTGCGATCTTATAGATGATCTTCGCGCGTCGCGATGCCGCCATCGTGGCCCACTTGCCGGTCTCGAGTGCTTTACGCGCCGCCTGCACGGCCCGATCGACATCGGTTGCCGAAGCGCTGGCGACCCGTGCAAGCTCCTCGCTCGTGGCGGGGTTTGAGTCGACATATTCCTTGCCGTCCGCGGCGTCACGCCAATCGCCTGCAATGAGAAGTTGTGTTTTCGTTATTGTCCTACAACCTTTCGATCAAAGTCGAAATTCCTTGGCCGACTCCAATGCACATCGTCGCGATGCCGTAATGCGCTTTTCGGCGTTGCAACTCATGCACGAGCGTCGTCATGATCCTTGCACCGCTCGCACCGAGCGGATGCCCAAGCGCAATCGCGCCACCGTTCGGATTCGCCTTCGCCGGAGCGATCTCTAGGTCGCGCAAACACGCGATTGCTTGCGACGCAAACGCTTCGTTGATTTCGACGAGATCGATATCATCGATCGAGAGCCCCGCGCGCTGCAACGTCTTTCGTGTAGCCGGGATCGGACCCAGTCCCATCAATCTCGGATCGACGCCTGCCGCGCCCGTCGCCACGATGCGCGCTAACGGGCGCAGACCCAAACGTTTTACCGCTTCCATTTCGCAGAGTAAGATCGCCGCTGCACCGTCGTTGATGCCGGATGAGTTTCCTGCGGTCACCGTGCCGCCGGCCTTGAACGCCGGCTTCAGCCGCGCTAGGTCGTCGAGCGTGACCTGAGGCCGCGGATGCTCGTCGGTTCTAACCTCGATCGTCGTCTTTCCGTCACTCACGTGGACGGCGACCAATTCATCGTCGAAGCGCCCTGCTTCGAGCGCTGTCGCGGTCTTGCGTTGCGAATCGTAGGCAAATCGATCTTGCTCGTCGCGGGAGATGCGATAACCCTCCGCAACATTCTCGGCGGTCTCGCCGAGCGTGATTGTAAATTCGGGCGGCATTGACGGATTGACCATTCGCCAGCCGATCGTCGTATCGAAGACGTGCGCCTGCCGCTCAAAGGGGCGCGCCGACTTGAGTTGCACGAAGGGTGCGCGCGTCATCGACTCGACGCCGCCGGCGATGATGACGTCGCCGTCGCCCCATGCAATCGCCTGCGCCGCTGAATTGATCGCCTGCAGGCTGCTGCCGCACAGACGGTTGAACGTCGCGCCACCCACTTCTAAAGGAAGATCGGCGAGCAGGGCGGCCATCCGTGCGACGTTGCGATTGTCCTCCCCGCTTTGGTTGGCGGCGCCGAAGAAGACATCTTCGATCGCTGCCGGATCGACTGCAGTGCGTTCGAGGAGCGCTTTGACCACGGTAGCGGCTAGATCGTCCGGACGGACGAAGGCGAGTGCCCCACCGTAGCGGCCGATCGGCGTCCGCACCGCATCGACGATCGCAACTTCTCTCACCGTAACCGCGCCTGGCGCTCGCTAAGCATACCCGCTGTTATAAGTGCTGCGCTCGGTTTGGAGTTGCTCCTCCGCCATTTTCTCCAGGGTCTCGGCTTCGGCGTCCAAGACCCACAAGGCGCGAGCCGGGCCGAATTCCGCACCTTCGGCGGCGGCGAGCTGAGAGAGGATTCGGGCAACTCGCTGGCCGCCGATCTCTCTTCCCCAGGCAATCGGTCCGAGCGGATAATTTGTCCCCAGCCGCATCGCAACGTCGATATCATCCGCTGAAGCGATCCCATCTTGTACCGCATACACAGCTTCGTTGACGACCGAGCCGATCACGCGGCCTAAGAAGAGCGCCGGCAAATCTCCGACGAGCATCGTCCGCTTGCCGAGAGCGGCAAAAAGCTCTTCGGCGAGCGCGAGCGCGTCGTCGTCCACGGCATCGGAGTCAACAAGCTCGATTACGTCTTGCCGCTCAAATGGACCAAGGAGCCCATAACCGACAACTCGCTCGGGTTTCTCGAGCCGCGCCGCGAGGCCGCGCATCCCCGTCGCATAGGCGTCCACAAGTATGACGGCATCGTTCGAGATGACCATTTCGAGATCTGCGATATCGGCGGAGCGGTCCGACACGCCATCTCCGATATCGAAGGCGATTGTCGTTTCAGGATCGAGTTGATCCAGCGCGTCGTCCGTTTCTATGTGCTGAACCTTCGCGTAAGTGCCGCGCAACAATGTCGCTACGGACTCTGCGAGATCTCCGAAACCAAGCACGAGGATATTGTCATCTTCGTTTTTAGGGGGCTTTTCCGGGGCCGTGAAGGGCTCGCGCGACGCGGCTCCGTTGCCGTCGTATCGATAGAAACCATTGCCGGTCTTGCGGCCGAGATCACCTGCAGCAACCATCTTGCGCTGGCGCGCGACCGGCGCGAGCCGTGCCGCCTGCGTCCTCTCGTAGATCGACTCGGAGGTCGCGAGATTAACATCGAGGCCGATCAAATCCATCAACTCAAACGGCCCCATCCGAAATCCGATCCCCCGCGCGAGCGCATCGAGATCCGAAATGTCTCCAACGCCGCGGTCGAGCGCGCGCAAGGCTTGTAAGTAGTACGGGCGCGCGACGCGATTGACGATAAACCCCGGCGTATCGGCGACGACGACGGGCGTCTTGCCCAACGCTTCAACCAATGCGCGGCCGACGTCGATGACGGCGTCATCGACTGCATCCGTCCGGACGACTTCGACCAGTTTCATCATCGTCGGCGGATTGAAAAAGTGCAGCCCAATTACACGGCCCGGGTTCGCGAGCACGCCCGCGATTTCAATGACGCTCAGCGACGATGTGTTCGTCGCCAAGATCGCATCAGCGTGAAGCCGGCTTTCCAAATCGACAAAGACGCGCTGTTTTAGCGCGAGATCTTCGGTGACGGCTTCGATCGCAAGGTCGGCTTCATCGATCTCCGCGGTCGCGCTACGCAACTGTATGCGGGCCGGCGCATCTGATCGGTTCAGTTTCTGCGCATCGCGCTTGATGCGTTCGCCGGCTCGTTCGCGCAGCGCCGCATCAATCTCAACGAGATCGACGTCGAATCCGGCGCACGCGGCGCTGAGCGCAATGCCGGCACCCATCGTCCCCGCCCCGACAACGGCTATTCGTCGCACGACGTGAGGTCATTTGACGAGCGGGTTCTAGGCGCCCTCGCCCGAAGCGCAAGGTCGAGGAGACGTTCAATCAAGATTCCGAAATGGCGGGTTCTCGCATCGTCGTATGTCGTTGAATCGCCTTTCATGCGCTTGCGCAAAGATCGAATCGCGCTGCCGAGCGGCACGATAATCGACGACTACTACGTACGTGAAAGCCGCGGATTTAGCGCCGTCTTCGCGCTCACGCCGGATGGCGGCGTCGTACTCGTTCGCCAATTCAAATACGGCATCGGTCGGGTTGTCCTCGAGCTGCCGAGCGGCTTTGTCGATGAAGGTGAATCACCGCAAGATGCCGCCGTGCGCGAACTCGCCGAAGAAACCGGCTACCTCGCTGAGTCGATGGAGTTCGTTTGCACGTTCGTTCCCGACCCGACAAACTCGACGACGCTGATGCATCTCTTTCTCGCGAGAAACGCGCGCCCGGAACTCGAGCAGAAGCTCGATGCAACCGAGGACATCGTGGTCGAAGTCGTCACGCTCGATCGGCTTCGCGGGCAACTCCGCGCTGGGGAGATCGATTCAGCGACGCAAGTCGCTGCGATTTACACGATGCTCGATCTCTTAGGGTAGTGCACCACTAACGGTCAGGCTGCAAGAACTTTCGCCGAAAGCGGTTACGGGGCGCCGTCGCCCGATCGAACTCCATGCGCAACGCCGACAAAGTTCCCAATGCAAAGAGTTCCGCCCGCGAGGCGGCGACGACTTGCACGTCCTTGGCACGAAGATTCCACGCCCCCAGCGCTCGGATACACTCCTCGGAGCGAATGTCGAGCCCCCGCGAGTACGGCGTCATTGCCGGCACGACGACCAGGCGTTGCGACGCTAGAAAAACCGGCACGGATTCGTCGCCGCCCAGATGCAAACTCGGATGAAGATGTCCGATGATTGCGCGACTTTCCAATTTAGGACGGTCGCCATGCAGCAATAGCCAATCGTCGCGCATGAGTTCTTCGTGCGTTTGTCCGAGGACGGCCGTTCCGCGAGATTTTCCTTCGTGATTTCCGGCGATCAGCTCGACGCGTGCGAAGGTGCGCAAGGTGCCTAACACATCGCTGATCCGCCGTCGCGCGCCAGGGCTTAGTGCGGCGCCGTGAATGACGTCGCCCAAAAGAACGATTTCCAGCGCGCTAAGTTCCTTTGCCGCCGACGATAAGATCGCGACGGAGGGTGCGGCGCTCCACAACGGAAGCGCACCGCCGATCACTTCTTCGTAACCGAGGTGAACATCGGCCGCGATCAAGGTTCGCGTTCTCTCCATCCAAAGCAAACCGCCGCTTAGCGCGCTGACGCCCGCGCCGATTGCGAGTTGCGCGAAGGATTGATTTGTCATCGTTGCAACGCCAGCACGCGTTCGTGAAGCGCTTCAACCATCGTTGCACGCTCCTCGAGGACAATCGAATCGCCGAAGCTGGAGGTGACGATGCCGAATGTAAACGGTGAGGCGGCCGGCGGGTGAATGACTCGCGGCTCTCCTTCGATTGCTTTCAGATACTCGATCGCGCCTGGGGCATCCAGCAAGTCACGCGTCACCGTGCGAATCGTCTCGCGCAGCAGAACGAAATGCGGGTCGGCGTTCTTCAGGCGCGCGAGGATCTGGCCCGCATTCCACGATAACCCGCGTCGCCGCAGCGTTCGGCCGCCCGCGCGCCGCAGAACCAGGAGCCCCGTGTTCGCAACGTACCGAAAGTTGGACTTGATCAAGTGCGATGATTGCAAGCCTTCGAGTAGATCGGGCTCGAAGTTCTCCGTGCACAGCATCGAAGCCCACAGTGCATCGGGAACCGTCTTGCCGCTCGGCAGCGTCAGCATGAAGCCGTTATCATCCGACGTCAACTGAGTGTTGACGCAGGCGTTGCGAAACAATCGCGCACCGACGGCTCGCCCGAGCGTTTCATTGATCCGCCGTCCTGCGCCGGTGTGGAAGACGGCGGTCTGCCGCCCGCTCATCCGGTAGATCTCAATGACCGGCCGACGCAATTGCGGGATTGCCGAGATCGCGTTCTGCTGCGATATATAGGTGACGATGTGCTCGGCTTCCCAATCCCTTAGCCCGTATCGACGACGAAGCCACCGGCGTGCGTGAAGAACGCTTGTTTTCAATCGCTGGACGACGCCGCAGCGCAATCGATCGATCTCGCGCGCCAGCGGCGGCGATATGCCTTTGAGATGTGAGCTCCATTGCGGCACGGTCGGTTTGGCGGACACCGGTTCAACGATGACGCCGGCACGACGAACTTCTTTGATTGCAAAGGTTCGGCCGGCGAGCAGCAAGACATCTCCAACGTGCAACTCGTTTGTGAAGCCCTCCTCGACACGGCCAATGTCCGCGCCGCCTCGCGCGCGGACGATCGTTTGAGATTCATCGGGAATCGTGCCGACATTCTCAAAGAATGCGGCGGACGCGTCGCGTCCCAGGCCGTAAAGCGCATTACCGTCGTAGCCGATGCGCCGCACGTGCGCTTTCTCTGATCCGACGCCGTGGCCGGAGAGATACCTCGCGCACGCGCGCAGATCGTCTTCTTCGAGATTGCGATACGGAAACGCGCGCCGCGCAATCTCGATCGCTTCCGATACTTCAAGTCGTCGACGCGGCACGACACTGCCGACCAGCCACTGCGCGAGCACATCGAGCGGCCCCTCGGGAATGGCGATCTCCTCGATCGTCCCGTCGGCGATGCATCGTTTCGTCGCAGCCGCTTCAATAATGTCATCGCGATCTTGCGCGACGACGACACCGTCCGCGACCGCCCCTGGCCGGTGACCGGCGCGCCCGACGCGCTGCAGCGTAGCGGTAATACCGCGCGCGCCACCGACAACGAGCACGCGATCGACAAATCCGATATCAACGCCGAGCTCCAAACTCGAGCTGCAAACGACGGTATGCAACTCGCCGCGGCGCAATGCGGCTTCGATCCGATGCCGCACGTTGCGTTCGAGCGCGCTGTGGTGGACACCGATGCGAGTGCTCTCGCGTGGCTGTGCCGGCTCTGCGACTTCAACGTGTTGCGAAACTTCTTCGAGTTGCGCCATCTCATGACCGACGAGCTCCGCTTGGCTGCGCACGTTCGTAAAGACGAGCGCGGAGCGCACGTCACGAGTAAGCCCCGATGCGCAGCGTGCGACTGTGGCCAAGGGCGCCATCGCGCCGTTGAACGGCGCCTCGATGCGCAATTGAATCGACCGCAAGCCACGCGCGTCGACGATCTCGCACGGGCGCCCGACGCCAACTAAGAATTGCGCGATGCGATCGAGCGGACTCGCCGTCGCGGAGAGTCCAACGCGGTTAAACGGTTCGAGAGCAATTTGCTCGAGCGATTCGAGGAGTAAGCTCAGTTGCGCGCCCCGTTTGTTTCCGGCCAGCGCATGCACTTCGTCGACGACGACCGTTTCAACCGACCGCAAGACCTTACGGTAGGAATCCATCGCCAGCATGACGCCCAGCGACTCGGGCGTCGTTAGCAACAAGTGCGGTGGCCGGGCCAGCATCAGCCGGCGCTCCTCAAGCGGCGTATCGCTCGTGCGCACGGCTGTGCGCACCGCTGATTCTCGAATGCGTCCGCGGCGACGCTTCGCCCGCTCCGAAGTCGGCCGCTCGAGAAGTCCCATCTCCTTGAGCGGGGTACGCAGATTGTGCTCGACGTCGTAACTCAGCGCCCGCAGTGGTGAGATATACAGCCCATAGGTACGGGCGAGCAATTCATCCGCGTCGCGACGCTCTGCCAAGCGGCTCATTAAAGGAAGAAAGGCGGCTAACGTTTTGCCGGTGCCGGTCGGGGACGACAATAGGAAGCTTCGGCGCCCTGCGCCGAGCGGCAGCGCGTCCCGCTGAGGCGCCGTCGGGGACACGAGGCGCTCGCGGCACCAGTCCGCCACGATCGGGTGAAGGAGAGTAAAGGCGTCGTCAGCCACTAACGAACGTACGTTCGATGCCGTGGCCGAAACTCGCTGCTGCTCGGATCGGTAGATAAGCCTGAAAAGTCCGGAGTCTCTTAGGGGAGAGCGATGCTCAACACGTTTGTCCGATTGACGATCTTGCTTGCGATCTGCATCCTTGCAGTGAAATTGTTCCTACTGGCCGTGCCGATACTCATCATTGCAGCCGTCATCGCTGCGCTCGTCATCGGCGTGCTCTTTGTGCTGAACTTCATTCGCCGCATCGGCGAACGCCCGTCGCTGCCTACTCGACGCTAAAAGAGGTTCGCTAACCTAACTTCCGGCCTGAAATGAGTCGCTCAGCAGGTCGAAGTTCATCTTCGTGTCCTCCGTCTGCGTCTGCTGGACTCCCTCGTGGTGCGTTCGCCCATCGAGTGAGATCGAGCGCGGCACCTTAAATTTGTTGCTGTAGGTGATCGTGCCATGCGCCGTCGTGTCTGACGGTTGCGCACCGCTAACCTTCACAGTTTGGTTGACCGCAATAGAGAGATCTCCATTCGGCTGGGTGCCGGTGATCGTGTAATCCTCGCGTACATTCGCGCCACCTTGGGAGAGCTGATGCACCCACTTCCCGGCGTTGACGTCGTCGGAATTAACGAATTCGCGTCCCAGCATACGCAAGAGCGCCTGCTCTTCTTCGGTCACATTGGTGATTTGGTCCGCGGGAATACGTAGGTCGCCATCTGTGGTAACGTCGACGCGCACCGGCGGCGCTTTGCGATTGTCTGTATCCTCGGAAACCTGTACCGCCAACCCGCCATCGGGAAAGAGCCCGATCACATCGACGGTCATCGTTCCATGCGACATCTGTATGCCGCCGTAGTGCGCAACGCCGCTACCGGCTGTGGCCGTGTTACCATTCTCGCCCATCGTCAGCTCTTCAGTTTGTGTCGTAACGTTGACGCCGACTTTGTACACGAGGTGGCGCGGCAGCTTTTGAGCTAACGCCGCACCGCTGCATGCAAACACGCCCATCAGGGCGACTGTAATGATCGCCTGACTTTTCATGAGCGTCTATTTCACGGGGCGGCCCTGCGGACTCCTTGAGAAGCGGCCAGAAAGCCCTGGATCGTTTCGCTCAACGTTTCGGGCGTTTCTAACATCGGCAAGTGAGCCGAGCGCTCGATCACTCTCAGTTCCGAATTCCGAATACGCGCCGCCAGTGCGCGGTTCATCTCGAGCGGCGATATCGTATCTTCGGCACCGCAGACGATCAGAACGGGCACGTCGAGATCCTCGACGAGATCGTCGGAGGAGCCTCGCAGCGCAGCGCCGCGTACAAGCGCGGCGGCACCGTTTGGCTTCTGCACGCGGATTAGATCGGCAACTTCGTTCGAAAGCTGCTCTGAAGCGCCGGGCGCGAGCAGGCGCGGCAGATAGGCATCGACGGCGGGCTGCATCCCTTCGCGCTCTACGCGGTCTGCTAACCGCAGTCGCGCTTCCGCGGCTTCAGGCGTATCGGCCTCGACGCGACTGCAGAGCAGTCCCAAGCTCACTACGCGCTCTTTGAACATCCGAAAGAAAGCCAGCGCAATGTATCCGCCCATCGAGTGGCCGATAATTGTTGCGCGCGCAATTCCAAATGCATCCAGAATACCGGCAACGTCGCTTGCGAGATTCTCCATTAAATACGGGCCCGGCGGCGCATCCGAATCTCCCATCCCACGGAGATCGGATGCAACGACGTGCGATGCAGTTGCGAGCTGTTCGATCTGTGCTTTCCAAATCACATGTGATAATGGAAAGCCGTGCAAGAGCACGACCGCCGATCCATTTCCAGCGCGTGCAACGAACAATTGCACGCCATCGATCGCTACTTTCACGACTTGCACTTCCCGTCGCGCAACGCCAAAACTTGCGTGCACCCGCTAGTTTGCTGTATAAAGGAGACAACAACCCTGGTCTCCATGAGATCAGAGAAAGGATGACTGCACAGAATAATGGCAGCCAAACGTAAAAGAGCGAAGAAATCCGCTTCAAGAAAAGGCGGAGCTCGCAAGAAATCAACAGCTAAACGCACGACGCGCCGGCGTAAAGTCGCGCGCAAGGGCGGACGGAAGAAAGCTCGCAAGACGACACGGCGTCGTAAATCGACGCGCAAAGCGGCGTCTGCAAAACCGCGCCGCAAGAGCCGCCGGAGGAAGGCAGCGGCCTAAGGACCGGCTTCTCCAAACGTCCAGCGAGTCGCATTTCGCGGCTCGCTTTTTTTATTTGACCTACACCGTGCGGATGATCGGACGGCGCAGCATTAACCAAACGACGAAGACCGCCGTCACGATGCCGGCAACGACGAACGAATGTCCAAGACCGATCAGCGATCCCAATCCGCCAATCACGAATGCTCCGGCCGGTACAAAACCAAGCGCGACCATCGAGTAAACGGAAACTGCGCGGCCACGCACCGCATCGGGCGAGAGCGTTTGTATCAGAATGTTCGACATTCCCATGAATGCGAGCGTGGCAAGCCCGATCAGGATAAGCACCGGAATGCTTAGCCACAACGTGCGTACCAGACCCAATGCAAAGACGGAGATGCCCATCGTCCCGGCTGAAATCAGCCACAAGGTTCCTCTTCTTTCGCGCGATCCGAACAGCGCTGTGACGAGCGCTCCGCCGAAGCCGCCCAAACCGGTCGCTGCAATCGCCCACCCGAGTCCTTTTGCATCGGCATGCAGATAGTTGAGTGCGTACGCCGGAAGCATGAGGCTGTACGGCCGCACCATAAGTGCGCTCACCATAAAAAAGATGATGACGTAGCGCAAGATCCGGTGTGAAAGCAAGAACGCGATGCCGGTGCGGATCGAAACGAGCAATGGTTCCTGAGTCGTGCTCGAAGGCGGCGGCGATTGCATGAAAAGGAGCGCGGCAACAACCGCGAGAGTTGCACCCGCATTGATGTAAAATGAGCCCGCAACACCCACATAGGCGATCAGAAAGCCCGCGATCGCCGGTCCGATGACAGCCGGGGCATTAAAGGCGATCGAGTTCAACCCGATTGCGTTGCCGACGTATTCCCGGTCTACGAGCAGCGGCACCCAACTCTGCCGCGCAGGTACGTCGAACGACTGCGCGGCCGCATTGAACATCGAAAGCGCAATCAGGCCCCAAATGTTGATCGCATGCAGCGACGTCAGCACCGCCAAAAGCAGTGCGAGCAGCGAAATCGTCGAGTTCGTTACGAACAAAACGCGCCGGCGCGGTAACCGATCGGCGACGACGCCCGCCACGGGAGAAGCCAGCAACACGGGAATTGCGCGAGCCACGCCGAGGATGCCTAAGTAAAGCGAGCCCAACTGCGGCGTCGGCGACAGCTTAACGACGAAGTAGCCGATCGCCGTAAATTGCATCCACGTGCCAAGATTTGAAACGAGCAGCCCCATCCACAACAGCCGAAAGTCGTGAAACCTCAGTGCACCAAGAAGGCCCGGACCGCGTTTTGGGAGTGCCTCCTCGATCGCAGGCGAAATGTCGCGTGCTAGGCGCACGCGCGCACCGCGCCGATAATCAGTGTCGCGCTGCCATCGGAACCGCAGCGCGCCGTGTCGATGCAAAGATCGTAATTCTTCGGATCGACCCACTCGATCTGGTAGTAATCGTGGACGTACGCGCGGCGCGCTCGATCGATCCGATCGACTTCCGTCTGCGCCTCCGTTTGGGGGACGTGTAACGATTCACTAACGCGTGTGATTCGCCACTCTCGCGGCGCGTACATAAAAACGCGAAGAACGTCATCGCGCCGCCCTAAAATCGCATGGGCCGCACGCCCCACGATGAAGGCGTTCCCCCGCGCGGCAAACTCGCGCACCGCGACTTGGACTTCACGCAGGCAATCGCGATCGAACGAAGGCTGTTCGCGCGCGACAAGTGAGATCTCCGGCGTCGCGAGCTCAAGACCGCTGATCAGACGCTCGCCGAGGTTTCGGCTCGTATCTTCACTCGCATTGACGGCGTCGGGCGACGTGTGCAGTCGCTTCGCAACGACGACCGGAAGTTCTCGATCGACAACGCGGTAACCCAGCTGCTGCGCCGCGCGGACGGTGATGTCGAGTGCGCCGGCACCGTATTGGTTCGAAACGGTCACGATCATGTCGCTAAGAGACCGCTTGCAGCGCGTGGAATAGCGCCTCCTGCCCATGCCGATCATCCGCACGCGCAACCTTTGCAAGTCCTTTCGTTCCGTCAAACGCGAAACCGGACCGGCCGGCGCGCTGCGCACGCTCTTCAGCCGCAAGTACGTTGAAAAAGTCGCGGTCCGCAACGTCAATATGGCGCTCGAAGCAGGTGAACTCGTGGGCTACATCGGCCCGAACGGCGCCGGTAAGTCGACAACGATTAAGATGTTGACCGGTATCCTCGTGCCCACATCCGGAATAATCGAAGTTGACGGGCTCGTCCCGTACAAAGCGCGCAAGGAGAACGCGAAACACATCGGCGTCGTCTTCGGTCAGCGCAGTCAGCTGTATTGGGATCTTCCGTTGATCGAGTCATTCGAATTGCTGCGCGCGATCTATGCAATTCCGCGCGACCGCTACGCGGCGAATCTTCGGTACTTCACGGAAGTGCTGGAGATGAGTGAGTTCCTCCAGACGCCGGTGCGCCAGCTGTCCTTGGGCCAGCGGATGCGCGGCGATTTCGCGGCCGCGATGCTGCACGATCCGAAGATCATCTACCTCGATGAGCCGACGATCGGCTTGGACATTGTCGCCAAGGAAGCGATCCGCGATTTCATCCGCACGATCAACGAGCAACGCGGTACGACAGTCATCTTGACCACGCACGATCTCGCGGATGTCGAGCGCCTCTCGCAGCGAATCATCCTGATCGATCGCGGCACGATCATCTACGATGGACCGATCGAGCGGATCAAAGAGCAATACGGCACGCACCGGATCCTCGTCGTGACGATGAGTGAACCGCAACGCAGTCTCGAGCTTCCGGATGCGGAACTGATTTCAAACGAAGGCATCGTCGCGCGGTTTCGCTTCGATCGCAACGGCGTGCGAGCAGATCAGTTGATCCGCGTTGCAGCCGAGCGGTTCCCGATCACGGATGTCTCGATCGAGGAGCCGAATCTCGAATCGATCATCCGCCGAATCTATATCGAAGGCTACGAAGACCCGCTCTTAGAGCGTTCCCGATGAGGTAACTGCATGATCATCTCGAGCAACACAAAGAAACCCAAAATTCATCCAAGCGCCTACGTCGCACCGGATGCCGTTTTGAGCGGGGATGTAACGATCGAAGAGGATTGTGCGATTTTACACGGCGCCGTGCTCACAGCCGAAGGCGCCCCGCTCCTCGTCAGCGCGAACAGCGTCGTGATGGAAAACGCGGTACTTCGCTCGAGCGGCGGGAGTGCAATTCAGTTCCCGTTGTCGATCGGCGAGAGCTGCATCATCGGCCCAGGCGCATATATTGTCGGCGCGACGATCGAACCCGGCGCGTTTATCGCCTCGGGCGCGCGCATCTTCAACGGCGCAACAGTCGATTCAGGCGTCAGCGTGGCCCTGGGTGGGATCGTCCACATCAATACGCACGTGCGCACCGGCCAACACGTGCCGATGCAGCACATCGCATACGGCGATCCCGCGACGATCCACCCGCCTCGTGAAGCTCCGGAAGTGCACGCGCAGATGAACTTCTTTGAGACCGTGTTCAATCTGCCGCAAACCGACGACGTGCGCGAGAAAGCCGCCCAAAACTACGCCAAGTTTTTGCGCGCGCAACATGCGCAAGACGCCGTGGTCGCGGAGGCGCCGAAGAAAGCGCCTCCAAAACCGGTTTCAAAGACGCAAGAACCGCCGCCCACGCAAGCCGCCGACGTCGGCAAAGTCGTCGATGTGATGTTTTTGGAACTTGAAGAAGCGCGCCACCGTCGCGAGGCAGGCCTCGAGAAAGAGAAGCGCGGGAAAAAATAGATCAGCGTGCGCTTTCGCGCTGAGCCCTACATCGAGTTCGCGCGCAAAGCATTCGCGCGCGAGGCGACCTACCGGATGGAAGTGCTGACCGAGGTTGTCTCGCTCGTCCTGCGCGTGTACTTGTTGCGTTCGCTGTGGACAGCGCTCTATGCGCAAAACGTCGCGCCGTTCGGCCTGCCCCTTCATTCAATGATCACATACGCGACCGTCGCGCTGTTGATGTCGCTGATCTTAGAGGTCGACGGCACGCGCTCGATCCGCGAGAAAATCCGCGAAGGCACGATCGCAACCGACTTGATGAAGCCGATCAGCCTGCCGATGTACTTCTTTAGCGACGGCGTCGGTCAGACGCTCGTCCACGCACTGCTCGTCGTGCCGTCGCTGATCTTTGCGCTTTTTCTCGTCCACGTCGACTTGCCGGCCTCGCCGCAGGCGGCGCTCGCGTTCGCCTTCTCGTTCCTGCTCGGGTATCTCGTCAACTTCTTCCTCAACTTTCTCATGAACGCGATCGCGTTTTGGACGCTGGAAACGTTCGCGATTCAGTTGATCGTGCGCTGGGTTTCCGATCTGTTGAGCGGGCAGATCATTCCGCTGACGTTCTTTCCCGGTATCTTTGGGCGCATTCTCTTCGCGTTGCCGTTTGCGGCAATCTACTCGACGCCGCTGCTAATCTACGTCGGCTTGATTCGGCCCGCGCAGTACGAACTGTACTTCATCGCGCAGGCGCTTTGGCTTGCGCTCTTCGGACTGCTTTCAATGGTCGTATGGCGAGCCGCCGCGCGCCGCGTCGTCATCCAAGGCGGCTAGGAAGCGCTATGGGTATGCCACACCTTGGTAATCAAAAATCTCGACAACTCGGCGGTGACTAATCGTGAAGGTCAGCAGCCGCAATCCTTCGCCGGGTTTCTGATAGACGTACCGTTCGAGACCGCAGGCGTTGACGATCATCGGCGTGCCCAGAGCTGCACTTACAGCAGCAGCACTCGAGCCGAGCTTGATTCCCGACGCCGTGCGCGCCTTGCTCAAATCACGCTGTGGCACGCCTTTCGGCGGAGCGCCGCTTACGACGCGTAGGATGAGCGTCTCCGCATTCTTCTCCGGGATGTCGAGATGGAGCGCGAAGCGGCTAGTCGGATCGTAGAAATATCTCGATCCGTACAATCGAGGCACGGCGGTGAGAATCACGCCGCCCGCGTCGCGTTTAGCTACGGGCGGATGCTCAGAGCTCGAGATCGTTGTTAACGCCGGACATCTGCCGCTCTCGAACCACCGAGCGATTGAATCCGCGCCTGTCGCCGCGCTTCCGCTACTGTTGCAAACGCCCAACGCGATCGCGAGGAGAACTAGCGCCATCGACAGCTTACTCATAGGCAAATTCGCTTCTCCGCTAGCCTGTGGGGAGATCCCAGAAGACGACTTCGCCCGTACCGGATACATCGAGCTTCGGAATATCGTAAATGCGAACCGCGTCGCCCGCGTTCAGCGCTTCACCGTTCGCGCTCAGCGACCCGTGAGCAACAAACAAGAATCCGTAGCGCCGCGGCGCAAACTCGTGCTCGAGCGATGAAGCTTCGAGTCGTGCGACGCGCAATGTCGCATCTTGCGTCAGCGCGATCGGCGCCTGCAAGCTTTTCTCGCCACTCG
The DNA here is from genome assembly GCA_019245275.1 of Vulcanimicrobiota bacterium. Classification (GTDB taxonomy): domain Bacteria; phylum Vulcanimicrobiota; class Vulcanimicrobiia; order Vulcanimicrobiales; family Vulcanimicrobiaceae; genus JAFARW01. Next base: position 1,363 of record JAFARW010000059.1, on the reverse strand, counting down.
CGACGACCAGCCAACGACCGCGTCGATCTTCCGTAGTGAAGTCTTTCTGTCCGTAGCTCGGTTTCGTGCCCACCCTGCCCGGTAAGACCCACATCTGCACGAGATGCAGCTCCTCAGTTTTCGAGTGGTTGAATTCGCTGTGGCGCACGCCGGTACCGGCGCTCATGAATTGCACGCCCCCGTCGCGTACGACGCCGCGGTTTCCCATGCTGTCTTCATGCTCGAGCTCGCCCGCGAGAACGTAAGTAAGGATCTCCATGTCGCGATGCGGATGCGGCGGAAACCCCTGCGCCGGTGCAATGCGATCGTCGTTAAAGACGCGCAACGCCCCCCACCGCTCGTTGTTCGGATCGAAGTAATCGGCGAAGCTGAAAGAGTGGTAGGTTTTCAGCCAGCCGTGGTCTGCAAAATACCGCTGCTGCGACCGTTGCACGGCAAAGGTTTGAGGTGGAGTAGCGAGGGTCTTCATCGTTCTACCTTTCCGGCGTGCGCCAAGCGCCCGAGCAGCAAGTGGAAGTACAGCATGCCGCGCTGGTCACCCAATTGCAAGAGGAGTCGATCGAGATTGACGGTTGTTCTGCCTGAAAGAAGTTTGAGGCTTGCCGCGACGCCGGAGTCGTTCAGCGGAAAGACATCCAGGCGGCCGAGTCCGCGCAGCAAGATCACGGCTGCACTCCAGGGTCCAATGCCACGTAGTGCACTCAGCGCAGCGATCGCCTCGGCGCTCGCTAACCGTGCGAATGATTTTTCCTTAACTTGCTCCCGGGCAAATGCGATCGCGCACTGCTTGAGCGCGTGCGCCTTGTTGGCGCTTAAACCGACGCTACGCAAACTGCTGAGTGGAGCATTCGCAATGATGTTGACCGCCGGAAACGGGTACAGCACGATATCTTCATCCTCGATCGGGCCTGAAAAACGCATGACAAAGCGCTGCATGATTGCACCGGCAGCGTGGATGCTGATCTGCTGAAAGACGATCGCATGCGCGACGGCTTCCCAGAGCGTCGGATAACGCGGAGGACGGAGTCCCCTATGAAGTCTCGATAAGTCGCGCAGCCACGGAATTGCGGCAACGCGTCGCCCCCACGCTCGCAAGTCAACATCGGTGCCGAGCATGCGCTGCGCGACTGAAACCAATCGCTCGCTGCGCGTGCCTGCAAGTTCTACGGCGATTTTCTCCGGTCCGAGCTGTCGCACGCGCAAAAGGAGTGTGCGTTGGTGATCCTGCAGCGCGCGCCGGTACGTGCCGTCGCCACTCAGAACGTCGACCGCGTTCGTGCTGAGGCGCTGTAACGCGAGCGTGGTAAGGTACAGATCAAACGGTCGCTCGACCGGAACTTCAGTCCGAAAGACGGAAGCGCTC
>JAFARW010000207.1 GCA_019245275.1 Vulcanimicrobiota bacterium | reverse complement strand
ATGCCGCGCACGTTTGCATGGACCTCTTTGCGCTCGCGATCGCCTTGGCGGCGATGATCGCGGCGCAGCGCCCTGCGACGCCCCGCCAGACATTCGGTTTCGGACGGCTTGAGATGCTCGCGGCGTTAACGAACGGCGCGCTGCTTTTCGGAGCGACGATCGCCATCGTGGTCGAAGCGATCCGGCGACTCGGTGCGCCGGTATTGCCGCACGGTCTATTGATGACCGAGGTTGCGTTCTTTGGTCTCTTGATCAACGGCAGTGTCGGATTGATCTTGTTGCGCGATGGACGCCGCAATCTGAACGTCGCAGCCGCGCTCTACCACGTTGCAGGCGATGCGCTCGGTGCGGCCGCGGTTATCGTTGGCGGAATTCTGATCGCGCTGTACGGAATTCGCTGGCTCGATCCGGCACTTTCATTTTTTGTGGCTGCGATCATCGTTGTGGGCGTGCTGCGCATCCTGCGCGAGGCGTCGCACGTGCTGCTGGGCGGCGTACCGCAAAGCGTGCAGATGAACGACGTATTGCAACGCATGCGCGCATTGCCGGGTGTCGTTGCCGTGCACGACCTCCACGTGTGGACGCTCGGCACGAGATCGCACGCGCTCGCGGCGCACGTGCAGCTGGACGATCGTCGAATCAGCGAAGCGACCGCAACGCTGCACGCTTTGGAGATGATGCTCCGCGACTGTTTCGATATTGGGCACGTGACGATTCAATTCGAATGCGAATCGTGCGAGCCCGATGAGCGCGTCGTCTGCACGCAACTGTAGGCCGCAAGATGCAAAGCTTCACAACGTACCGAAGGGGACGACCATGCAGTCTAACGCAGTGATTCTCGGAACCGCCCGCACACCGTTCGGGCGTCTCGGCGGTGCACTCTCGTCGATTCCAGCCACGAGCCTCGGTGCTGCAGCGCTCGTCGGCGCGATCGAACGCGCGGGCGTCGATGTGGCCGACATCGAGCATGTCATTATGGGGCAGGTGCTGCAGGCCGGCGTTGGTCAAGCGCCTGCGCGGCAGGCGTCGTTCAAAGCCGGCTTCGCGAAGACGACGACTAGTGAAACCGTCAATAAGGTTTGCGCTTCCGGCTTGCTGGCGGTCGTGAATGCCGCGCGTCTAATCAACGACGGCAGCAATGCGCTCGTTGCGGCCGGCGGCATGGAATCGATGTCAAATGCGCCATACCTTTTGCAGCAGGCGCGCACCGGCTATCGCTTTGGCGACGGACGTTTGATCGACGAGATGATCTATGATGGGCTCTGGGACTACTATTTCGAGATGACGATGGCCGCGCAGGGCGCGAAGGTCGCGCACGAATTTGAAATCAGCCGAGAAGATCAGGATCGCTTTGCTTATGAGAGCCATCGGCGAGGCTTGGCCGCTTACGAAAGCGGCGCAATGAAAGATGAAGTGCTGCCGCTCAAAGTCGCAAGCAAATTAAAAGGGAAGTTTGTCATCGAGAAGATGCCGGCTCAGGCTCGCGCGCGCATTCCCGCGCTTGCCGGCGGAAATGGCAGCGCAGGTTCGATGTGGCGTCACACGCCGCCCGAGCATTTTGCGCCGAACCCAGCGGAGTGGACGCCGTTTGTAACGGGTGACGTTCCACATGCGCTCTTTGAGCGCGACGAAAGCATTCGTGCCGACGCGAGTTTAGAGACGATGGCGAAACTGAAGCCGATCGACAAAGACGGAACCGTTACGGCGGGCAATGCCCCCGGCGTGAATGATGGTGCAGCGGCCGTGATCGTTTCAAGCGAGGAATACGCGCGCGCTCACGGTGTGGAACCACTTGCTACGATCGTCGATCATGCGACGGTCGCATGGGATTCGCCGTACATCGCGTTGACGCCGGCGATGGCTGCGCAAAAGTTGCTCGATCAAAATAAGTTGGATAAGGCTGACATCGACGTCTGGGAGATCAATGAGGCTTTTTCCGCCGTCGTTCTGACGTCGGCGAGAGAGCTTGGTATTGACCCCGAGATCGTCAACCGTAACGGCGGAGCAGTCGCAATGGGTCACCCGATCGGCGCATCGGGCGCGCGCATTATCGGCACGGTCGTGCATCAACTGCGGCGTAAAGGCGGCCGCTTGGGAATCGCAGCGATCTGCAGCGGCGGCGGTCAAGGCGACGCAGTACTGATTCGAGTCTAAGGAACACCCTTCTGCGCATAGCCGTCGTCGGTGCCGGACAGATGGGTTCCGGCATCGCCCAAGTGGCTGCCGCCGCCGGAGCAGAAGTCGTTCTGCACGATCGCGAGGAGCGGTTCGTCCAGCGCGGCCTAGACGCGATTGCCCGCAATCTCGATCGGGGTGTCGAGAAGGGCCGGCTGACGCCGGAGCAACGCGGTCATATCATCTCCCGGATCACGCCGACGACGCACATCGCCGACTGGGATGTTGCGATCGCAATTGAGGCGGCGACGGAAGCGCTCGACATCAAGCGCGAGCTCTTTCGGCGGCTTGACGAAGCGACGCCCCCTGAAGCGATCCTCGCCAGCAACACATCTTCGATTTCGATTACGGTGCTCGGAGCGCAAACGTCACGGCCGGAGAACGTGATCGGCATGCACTTCATGAATCCGGTGCCGGTCATGAAACTCGTCGAGATCATTCGAGGATTAGCAACTTCGCAAGCCACGTTCGATTTCACGAAGAATCTCGCGGAGAAGCTCGACAAGACGCCGGTCGAAGTGCGCGATTTTCCGGGCTTCGTTTCAAATCGAGTGTTGATGCCGATGATCAACGAGGCGATCTATGCCTTGTACGAAGGTGTTGCGTCGCCTGAAGCAATCGATACCGTGATGAAGCTGGGGATGAATCATCCCATGGGACCGCTGCAGCTCGCCGACTTCATCGGACTCGATACGTGTCTTGCGATCCTCGACGTTCTTCACGATGGATTCGGCGACCCGAAATACCGTGCGTGCCCGCTCCTGCGAGCCCATGTGGCAGCCGGTTGGCTCGGCAAGAAATCCGGTCGCGGGTTCTACACCTATTAGTGTTCCGCATGCTGCGCTCGACCCTCGGGCCCGGGCGATGTTCGACCTAACCGATGAGCAGCGCCAAATCGGCGACCTCGCGGCAGAGGTCGCCGCGCGCGAGATCGCGCCGCACTCCGCGCGGTGGGACCGCGAGGCCGCGCTCGACCCGTCGATCTACCGCCGCATGGGCGAGATGGGCTTCCTCGGGATGCTCATCCCGCCCGATTACGACGGCCTCGGCCTCGACACCTGGTCGTACCT
>JAFARW010000098.1 GCA_019245275.1 Vulcanimicrobiota bacterium | reverse complement strand
GGTCGCTGATATGTACGCACTGGATCGCCGTTGGTTTCACGAGTTGTGCAAGCGTCGCGAATGCGTCCATCTCACCGGCGCCGTCCGCCGCTACGATCGCGATGCGCGATCGATCGACGTCTAGCGTGTAACTTTCCGGTTGGCCGTGCATGCGCCGAATGGTCAGGAAGGCTCGCGCATTGTTGTCGCTGCTTTGCACGCCAAGCCGGCTGAAGCGGTCCGCCAGAATTTCACGTCCGGCGGGATCGGCATTACGCGGAATCCGCAGCGGCGCCGCGTGCCCGAAATGGAACTCGCATTGCGGCTTTACAGCGACGGCGCGCGGCATCGGGATAAGCGCAAGATTGTGCTCCGGCGAGAGCCAGTTTCGCAACTGATGAGAAGACGAGCTTATTACGGCAAATGCGAAGACGGAGACCGTGAGCCACATGTTCGGCGATAGCATCGCGGCTTACAGCCTACCGCGATGTCACCGCCCTCAAACAAGACTGCAAGCGGAACGGGGACTGAAAGCCCGAAATGCTCGCCGATGACAAAGGCGCCCGCTTCAATGACGCGGCGGACGGACTTCGATCGTCACGGCTTAAGCGACGAACAACTCCGATCGATCTTGCGCAACATGCTGATGCAGCGTGGGCTCGAAAACCGCGGTTTTCAGTTGAACCGCCAAGGCAAGATTCCGTTTGCAAGTGCAAGCGAGGGACATGAAGCGGTCCAGGCCGGCGCAGCCATGGCGTTCGAGCGCGGTAAGGACATTCTCGTCCCGTATTATCGCGATCTCGGCTTGGCGTTGGGCATCGGACTCACTCCCTATGAAGTGTTGCTTTCGCTCTTTGCGCGCGCCGCCGACCACTCCGGCGGACGTCAGTTCTTACATCACTATGCAAGCCGGCGCCTAGGCGTGCAAACAATTTCGTCCGTGATTGCCGCACAGCTGCCGCATGCAGTCGGCGCAGCTTACGCACTCAAACTGCGCGGCGAAAGTGGACGCGCTGTCTTGACGACATTTGGCGATGGAGCAACGAGCGAAGGCGAGTGGCACGAGTCGATCAATTTCGCGGCCGTCCATCAGCTGCCGATCGTCTTTCTCTGCGAGAACAACGAATGGGCGATCTCGACGCCCCAGCGGATGCAAATGGCAATCAAGGACATCTACCGCAAAGCCGAGGGCTACGGAATTCCCGGTGCGGGCGTCGACGGCTTCGATCCGATTGCATGTTATGCCGCAGCGCGCGATGCGCTCAATCGCGCACGTGACGGCGGCGGACCGACCTTGCTCGAGGCAAAGTGCTACCGGTTTCTTGCGCACTCAACCGACGACGATGACAGCGCCTATCGCTCGCGTGAGGAGGTCGCGGAGCGTCGTAAAGATGATCCCGTTCCTAAGTTTGAACGCGTTCTGGTCGGGGCGGGCGTGATGACCCCCTCAGCGGTCGAGGAGATGCGCACGTCGATCCTTGCCGAAATTAACGACGCCACGGACCGGGCCGAGACGATGCCATACCCTCGCTCCGACGACCTTTATGCACAGGTCTACGGCGCGAGCTACAACCCGTGGCAGTGATTTCTTATCGGCTCGCAGGGTGGACGATAGCGCTTTCTAAAGGATGGCTGCGATGACGACGACTTCCACTCCGGCCACGACCGGCACACTCGAGCGCTACGGTCTCAGCGACGATCAGCTTCGCGTGATATTGCACACGATGCTGATGCAACGCCAGCTCGACAACCGCGGCTTTCAACTGAATCGTCAAGGCAAGATTCCGTTCGCCCTCGGTAGCGAGGGGCATGAGGCGATCCAAGCCGGCGCGGCAATGGCGTTCATCCGCGGCAAAGATATCCTCGCGCCGTACTACCGCGACCTTGGATTAGCGGTCGGCATCGGCTTCACGCCGCTCGAAGTGTTGCTCTCGCTCTTCGCTCGCGCGGCCGATCACAACGGCGGACGTCAATTCCCCAACCATTACTCATCGCGCCGCATTGGAATGATGTCGTTTTCGTCGATCCTGGCAGCGCAGATTCCGCATGCCGTCGGCGCAGCGTACGCGCTGCAGTACCGTAAAGAGAGTGGCCGTGCCGTGCTGGTGACGTTCGGCGACGGAACGACCAGCGAAGGCGAGTGGCATGAATCGATGAACTTCGCGGCCGTCCATCGATTGCCGATTGTGTTCTTATGCGAGAACAACCAGTGGGCGATCTCGACGCCGCTCAGTAAGCAGATGGGGCAGCCGAATATCTGCAAGCGCGCGGAAGGCTACGGAATGCCCGGCGAGCAGTTCGATGGCTTCGACCCCATCGTGACCTACGACGTCGTCAATCGCGCGATGCAACGCGCGCGCTCCGGCAGCGGACCGTCCCTCGTGGAAGGCATGTGCTACCGATTTTTGGCGCACAGCACGGATGACGATGACCGCACCTACCGTACGCGCGAAGAGGTGGAAGTGCAGCGCGCTAACGATCCGGTGCCGCGCTTCGAACGCGTCCTGATCGAAAACAAGATTATGACTGCCGAAGAGATCGACGCGCTTCGCAAGGATGTATTGCGCGAAGCGAATGAGGCGACGGACGAAGCCGAAGCGATGCCTTATCCGCAAGCATCCGATCTCTACACGAACGTTCACGAGGGAGCATGGGAACCATGGCAATAGCTGCGCCTTCGAAGGTGATGACGAACGTCGAAGCGGTTCGCGCGACGCTGTACGATGCGCTCAAGCGCGACGATCGCGTTTTGATCCTTGGCGAGGACGTCGGCAACCGCGGAAACGTCTTCCTGATCACAAAAGGCTTCATCGAAGAGTTCGGAGCCGAACGGGTCATCGATACGCCGATTGCCGAGGCCTCGATCGTCGGTGTTGCGGTCGGAATGGCGATGGAAGGCCTGCGCCCGATTGCGGAGATTCAGTTCGCCGACTTCATCTATCCGGCGTTCAACCAAATCGTCGGCGAAGCGGCAAAGATCCGCTACCGCAGCAACGGTGAGTATACGTGCCCGATGGTCATACGCACGCCCTATGGCGGCGGCGTGCGCGGCGCGCTCTCACACTCGATATCGGTTGAGGCCCTCTTCTATCACGTGCCTGGACTAAAGATCGTCGCTCCCTCAACTCCGCGCGATATCAAGGGCCTACTGAACACCGCGATCGAGGATCCCGACCCCGTGATGTTTTTGGAGCACAAGCGCACGTATCGGTTGATCAAAGATGAAGTGCCGGACGAATACTTCACGATTCCGCTCGGCAAAGCGAACGTGCTCAAAGAGGGTTCGGCTTTGACCGTCGTTTCTTACGGCCTAAACGCGCATCAAGCGCTCGAAGCCGCTCAGCGACTCGAAGGCGAAGGCCTTTCGGTCGAAGTGATCGACCTGCGATCGATCCGCCCGATGGATCGCAAAGCGATTCTGGATTCGCTGCGCAAGACGCACAAGTTGCTGGTCATCCACGAAGACAACAAGTTTGGCGGCATCGGTGCGGAGATCAGCGCGATGGTCGCCGAGGAAGCGCTCTTCGAACTCGATGCGCCGATCCGGCGCCTCTGCGGTCCCGACGTTCCGGCGATGGGTTATGCATTGCCGCTGGAAGAGGAATTCATGATCTCGACCGATCGGATGGCCGAAGTGATGCGCGAAATGGTGAAATACTAATGCCAACTACGATAACGATGCCGCAGCTCGGCGAAACGGTCACCGAAGGAACGGTTGCGCAGTGGCTCAAGAAGCCCGGCGACAACGTTGAAAAGTACGAATCGTTCGTTGAGGTTTCGACCGACAAAGTCAATGCCGAAGTTCCTTCACCCGTCACGGGCCGGTTGAGCCAACTGCTCGTCAAGGAAGGCGAAACGGTAGCGACAGGCACGCCGATCGCAATCATCGACGAAGGCGAAGCGCTGACCGAAGGGAGCGCTCCGGAGCAGGCGCACCCGCAACCGGAAGCACCCCCGTCACCGCCGCCGCAAGCGACGGTTGAGCATCCACAAACGACAGCTGCAAGTGCCGGTAACGGAGCGGCATACGTGCGTGACGGCGCGGCGGCATTGCGCGGCGCATCCCCTGCGGTTCGGCGCCTCGCGCGCGAACATCACATCGACATCACAACGCTGCGCGGCAGCGGACAAAACGGGCGCGTCACGGTTGACGACGTGATGGCCGCGGCGCGGATGGGACCGGCTGCAGCAGTCGGTCAAGCCGTCGCTGCATCCGTTACACCGGCGCAAGTGCCGCCGCCACAGGCGCCGCCCGCACAAGCTCCCGCGGCAGCACAAGCTCCGACGCACCCGCCGACGACGGAGACCAGCACGTACGCCGCGCCGATACCCGGCACGATCGTTCCGCTTAACCAAGCACGGCGCATCATCGCGCAGCGGATGGTCGAGAGCAAGCATAACGCGCCGCATGCATGGTCGATGGTCGAAGTTGACGTTACGAATCTCTGGAAGTGGCGTCAGCGCGAGAAGGAAGCATTCCAGCGCGCCCATGGCTACTCGCTGACGCTCTTGCCCTTCTTCATCCGTGCGGTCGTTGAGTCGATTGCAGATTTTCCGCTAATGAACGCGCGCTTCACCGATGAGGGTATCTACGTCCACCCGGACGTCAATATCGGGATCGCAATCGGGCTGCCGACGAACCTCGTCGTGCCCGTGATAAAGCACGCCGATAAACTCTCGATCCGCGGCCTTGCGATCGTCGCCGGTCAGCTGATCGAGAAGGCGCGGAACAACAAACTCAACGTCGATGACTTAGGCGGCGGAACGTTCACGGTCAACAATAACGGCGCGAATGGTTCTTACGCATCGGCGCCGATCATCAACGGCGGCCAAGCCGGCATCGTGACGATGGAGGCGGTCGTGCGCAAACCCGTCGTCCTCGAGAATGATGCAATCGCGATTCGATCGATGATGAACTGCTGTCTTTCGCTCGACCACCGCGTCGTCGATGGCTACGTGGCGAGCGGCTACCTCGCGGACTTGAAAAAGCGCCTGGAGGGCATGGGGCCGGATGGCTCGCTCTAAAGAACTGCCTCTTCGAGAGCGGCGCGTTCGGCGAGCGGAAGCGTGAATGTAAATCGCGCGCCGTTCTCCGTGTTCTCAGCATGAATTCTTCCTCCGAGCGCGAGTACGAGCTGACGACACACCGCAAGTCCTAACCCGCTGCCGCCCGTCTGACGTGAACGCGACGGTTCTTCACGAAAGAATCGTTCGAATATTAGCTGGCCGTGCGCCGGATTAAACCCTGGGCCTGAATCCTGTACGAGAACTGCGGCAACATCGTCTTCCCGCGTGACAGAAACTACGATCGTCCCGTCGACGGGAGTCGTGCGGATCGCGTTGGACAGCAGGTTTGCCAGAATCTGACGGACTCGCGCACCGTCTGCGCTGACAACTACGTCTGCGTCCGGAAACCGCGTCGTCAGATGCAGACCTTTAAGATTGAACTGCTGGGAAAATCCTTGAAGCGCAGCCACGACGAGTTTCGTCAGCTCCAACGGCGCAAGCTGAAGTCTGAGAGCATGTGCATCCGCCATGCTGAGATCATGCAGATCCGCGATCAGATACTGTAGCTGCAGCACGTCCTCGCGCACGGACTCCAGGTCCGCGGCTGTCACGGAACGGCCGACGTCCTGCATCTCCTCGATCGCACAACGGATATTCGTTAGCGGCGAACGCAACTCGTGGGCGAGATCGGCGATGAGTTCCTTGCGCTGCCGCGAAGCGCGCTGCAATTCGTCGGTCAGTGCATTGAAAGTGCATGCCAAATCGCCAAGCTCATCGTCGCGGTCAATGTGTAGTTTCTCGTAAGAACCCATTCGCAGACGTTCCGTGGCGCGCGTGAGCCGGCGAATCGGGTCGAGCAAATGCTGCGCCAGCAGATAACCGCACAAAAGCGTGACGACCCCGACAACCGTGAGGGCAATTAGAAACCGCCGGTTCGATGCGGCGAGGAGCCGCTCACTCAACGGTTGCGGCAAGGGATAAAGTTGTGCGACTGACCGTCCGCGAGAGCGGATCAGCCCCAGCGGCTCGGTAAGGACGAGACGCTCAAATCGACCTGAACCTCCGATGCCGTAGCGCAAGTCGATCGTAATGAGCCCCTGCGGCGTTCGAACAAGCGAAGCGTGCGTCAGACTCGGATCCGACGATGCGACCAACCGGCCGTTCATGTCAAGAAGAACGAGCCCGCGCCCTTCTCGCTTCGCGTCTTGCTCGAGGACACTTTGGACGCCGGCGAGATTGCGACTTCGGTTGACGAGTCGCTGCACGTCGACTAACGCAGCCGATCTCAACAATTGGCTGGCATTTTGCGCGAGGGCCTGCGCTTCAACGATTGAATTCCGCGTTGCAATAGCCCCGATGACGATGAACGCAACGATAAAGAGTGCTGCTAACCCAAAGGACACTTTGGTGGCTAGGCTACGCATCAGCTGTGCAAACGAACTTGTACCCGAACCCGAATACAGTTTCGATGCGGGCGTCGGCGGAGAGGTTGGCAGATTCAAGCTTCTTTCGAAGATTCGTAACGTGTGTATCGATCGTCCGATTCGTACCTTCATAGTCCCAGCCGAAGACGCGTTCGATCAGTGCGCCGCGCGACCACGGAGCGCCCGGTGAGCTGCACAGCGCCATCAGAAGATCGTACTCGGTGGGAGTGAGATCGACAACTTGCCCTGAGACGTGGACTCGGCGTTGGTGCGGATCAACAATGAGGTTCGCGAATCGGGTCGATGCCGGCGTGCGAATTGACTGTTCTGCGCGGCGCAGCACAGTATGCACGCGGGCGACGAGCTCGCGCGGGCTGAATGGCTTGATCACGTAGTCATCCGCACCGTGCAGCAATCCGCCGATACGATGTTCTTCATCAGCGCGAGCCGTCAACATGATGATCGGCGTATTTCCGCGAACGCGTATTCTTCGGCAAATTTCTATTCCATCGAGCTTAGGAAGCATTAGGTCGAGGATTACGAGATCAGCGTCCTCCGACGCGGCGATTCGGTCGCCGGATGCGCCGTCGTGTGCGACCACTGTGCTCAATCCGGCGCGGTTTAGATAGCGCTCTATCGTTGCGGCGGTCTTTGGATCGTCTTCGATGATTAGGATGTGTGGTCGCGGCGTAGCTCGTGCCTCCTGTACCTATCGTTCAAGCCGCATGGGTTGAGCCCCGCGTTCACCTTGACAACTTCTTGACCGTGAAACGGTACCCTCATCTCATGTGGCTACTATCCTGCATTTTTGCCGTCGTTTTGGTACCCGCTCGGGTTGCGGTGAGTGCCGCCGATGACGCGGGCAAACTTTTTGCAACCGGAAATTTCGATGGTGCCGCGCGTGCCTACACTGCCATCTTGCAACGCGATCCGCAGAATGCTTCGGCCAATCTGGGATTAGGAACGATCGAACTCTACCGCAACCACCTAACGAATGCGGAATCGCTCCTGCGCAAGGCGCTCGGCGACACCGGCACCGCAACGCAAGCGCAGCACGAGTTGGATATCCTTTCGCAGCGCCGTGGGATTAGCGGTCAATGGCAAATCGAGCCGTCGACCTATGGCACGATCCGCGTCCCGTTCGTCGTAACCGACCCGCTGCCGATTGTTCGCGTGCGGGTCGGCACACACCAAAGTTATTTCTTGATCGATACCGGTGCGCCCGACGTCGCACTCGATACCACCTTCGCGCAGGAGCTCAAGCTGAAAACACAATCGGCGGGCGTGGGCATCTTTGCGGGCGGACGACGCGCACCGGTGCGTTCGGCAATCGTTCCTTCGCTAACGCTGAGCAACTTGACGCTGCGCAACGTGCCCGCGAAATTGTTGCCGACGCGCGCGTTCGGCGGTCACTACAAGATTGACGGCGTCATCGGCACGGGTCTGTTGATGCATTTTATCTCAACGCTCGACTACATTCGTGGTGCGCTGCTCCTGCGATCGCCCCAAGATTGGCAAACAGCCGCCGCGTCGCTGCCGTCCGGTACCGCGACGGTTCCCATGTGGCTCGTCGGCGATCATTTCATCTTCGCGCGCGGACGAATAAACGACGCGCCCGAAGCGCTGTTCAACATCGACACTGGGCTGGCCGGCGGTGGCGTTCAAGCAACCAAAGCGGAGGTCGATGCCGCGCATATCGTGCTCGATTCGGCGCACGCCTCCAGCGGCATGGGCGGCGGCGGGATGGTCAGGTTCATCCCGTTTCAAGCGGTTGTCGCCATCGGAGATGCCAGTGTGACGGATGTTCCCGGCATCTACACGCCTGAAGGCGACCAGTTCGGCATCTTCCCGTTCGCGGTAGCTGGCACGATTTCGCACGGTTACTTTCGGCGCTTTACCGTGACGTTTGATTTCGCGGCGATGCAACTGACTATCCAGCGCCCGTAGAACCGCTGCGGGCGGACCACGTCTTGCAATCCGCGAACTTCGCCTGGAAAACGCATGCAAATTCGCAAGCAGTTTAAGTTCGAAGCCGCGCATCAATTGCCGCACCATCCCGGCAAATGCGCGCGTCCGCA
>JAFARW010000220.1 GCA_019245275.1 Vulcanimicrobiota bacterium | reverse complement strand
AGGTGCAATGGCAGGGTGAATGGCTCATTTGGTGCTGGGCCCAGTGTGAAAGAAAAGAGGGCGTGGCGCATCCACGGGATGCCCAGCAGCCATAGCATGATCGCAATGCTGATGACGAGTTCAGCAATCGAATTCGCGAGCGAGACGACCCGGCCGTCGGCCGGCGGTAGCTTGCGCGGATCCCAGGCACCGATGCCAACGTCGCGGCCAAAGCGGCGCTGAATGTATTCGAGAACCACAAAGACGACCGTGACGCCGCCGACTGCGCTGAAGAACGTCGTCCAAAGCGCTCCCCACATGTATCCGAAGCTTTGAAGCGGCCCGCCCGGTATCATCGCGATGCTGAAGAACGCGATGATCACCGCGACGATGACAACGATGCGCAACGTGTACCAGTAAAACGGTAAGAATGCCGGTCCGATCAAGTACTGCTCGCTGCCGTAGCGGCTGGCGACTAAACGTGGGTTTCCGTATGCTTTGAGGATCGCGCTCTCTTCATCGAGCGTTAGCGGGCGCCCGAGTTGCGCTTCTTTTGCTTCGGCTTGCGATTGCAGATCGTCTGAAATCTCAGCGAGGATGTCGTCTTCTTTACCACTTGGAAGCGATCGGCGCACGGCGGCGAGGTAGCGGTCTAATAGTTGCATGGCATTATGCCTCCTGGAGAATTCGGTCGAGAGACGTCGTGATGCGGCGCCACTCATCTAAAAGTTGGTCGAGAATGCGTTTGCCGTTGGTGGAGAGACGGTAGAAGCGCTTGTTGCGGCGATTTTCCTCGCGCCATTCGCTGACCAGCAGCCCTTGGGATTCGAGCCGGCGCAAGAGCGGATAGAGCGTGCCTTCGTCGATCTCCAGGCCCTGATCGATCAGTGCTTGGCGCAGCGTGTAACCGTAGTGCTCGGTGTGCAGGTGCGCAAGGACCGCCAGGGTCAGAGCGCCGCGCCGTAATTCAAGGCGCAGATTCTCGAAGGCGTCAGAGCCCAAGGCGGCTTTAGATCCTCGGACCGTGCGTCATATAGTGTGTCACATACACTGTATAACACACAGTATATGCGAAGTCAACATGCCTTATAGTAAGGCGATGCCTATTTATGAAGCAGGCCGCTCATAGCGGCGCGCAATCGGTCGGCTCGGCGGGCGAAGCGTATCGCCGCTAAGGAAAGCCGCATAACCCCTGCCGTGCCGGTGAAGGAAGAGCCGCTCGAGCTCTTTGGCACAATCAAGCAGATCTTCCCAAGCACAACCTTTGCGGTCGAGCTGGAAAACGGCCGTACGATCCTCGGGCACATCGCCGGGCGACTCCGCCGCCATCACATCAAGCTGTTGCCTGGTGATCGCGTCGACCTCGAAGTGTCGCCGTACGACCTTACGAAGGGTCGCATTGTTTACCGCTACCGCGCGGGAGAGTCGCGCCGAGAAAGTGGATAGCAAATGTCGGGATTTGTGATTCACTTGCTCCACGCCGCGGCGTGGACGTTCTTCATTATCTTCTTGTTTGCGATCATCGGCGTAATCGCGGTGCTGCGTTGGATCGCCGAGCTCTTTATGCGCGGCGAGAGCGCCGTGAAATCCGGAGTCTCACAAGTCGAAGGCTCGATCCACCACCGCGAACCTTAAAAGAGATACGTCGCCAGCGCGCCGTCTGCTGAAAACCCGATCTTGAGATAAAGCGCGATCGCCGCTTCATTGAAGTCGTTAACGTAAAGCGAAACACTCGCGTGGTCGTCGAGCAGCTGACGGCAGATCTGCGCAAGCGCTTCAGTTGCAAAGCCTTGTCCCCGCAATTCAGGCGGCGTCCAAACGCCTTGCAGCTGCACGGTATGCTGACTGCTTGGCCCAACGTGACAGAAGAAGCAAAGCCGCCCGCGCGCTGTCCCCACCCACCAAAGTCCACCGGCGATCATGTGGTCGACGTTCTCAAAGAAATCGCCCGCCACACGACGCGGATCGTATTCGAGTTCTTTCTCGATCATCGCAGCGGAGTTGCGCGCGACTTCATCTGCTTCGCTGGGACGCGCCCGCCGCACGCTGACCTGCGATTGCGAAATGAGCGGACGCTCGTTTAACACGAAAATCGGCTGCCGCCCGCGCACAAGACGCGGCGGACGATGCCAACTTTGTACCCGCGCCCAAAAATGGCGCGCCGTTTCGCGCTGCGCAACAATCATTCGTTCATCCGCGAAATCACGAGCGAGTTCCGCAAAGGCGTCGATCGCCTCAAGGCAATTCACCGCTAAAACAGTCTGC
>JAFARW010000159.1 GCA_019245275.1 Vulcanimicrobiota bacterium | reverse complement strand
CACGCGATTGTAGATTCGCTCGATCTTCACTTCGCGGTGGCCGTCACCAGCCTTTCGATACAATCGCCGGCCGCGTTTGACCACCTCAGTTGGACAAACCGCATCGACATCGAAGAACGCCTTCGTGGCTGTAAAGTCGACCGCTGTCTTTTGCGTCGGAGGGTCCAAATCCATCAGCACAACTTGCTCGGGCGCATGATTCCCTAAGATCACCCGCCGCGCAAGTTGCAAGAAAGCGCTGCGATCGAGTCCCGAGTACCACGACGACCACTCGCGTTCAAAGCCCGGAATCGCGGCGATCGCCTCGATCCACGCATCGCGTTGCATCACTTCGAATGCAATCAGCGATGGGAACCCTTGCAGCTCGATCAACCGCGGCGCGGGCGTTCCATCGGCATCGCGGATGACGGCGAAATCGAGAGTCAAGATCTGCGGCAGCTCACCGAGTTGCGGCGTACGGTATTGCGGTGGAACCGCTCCCTTCATGCGCGCGATACGAGCCGGTTCGCAGAGTTGGTTTACAATATCACTCGACGCTTGCGCGCAAACGGCTCGGAAAGCAGGCGGCAAAAACACAGGCGTTTCGGCGACACGAAAGCCAATCGGGCCGACGCGCTTGGTCAGTGCTTCGCGATACTTATCGTAAAGCTCCGCGCTAAACGCGGCGTTATAGAGCGGCCGAAACCGTTCGTCCATTGCGAGCGGTGCGGCGTTCGATCAGTCGCTCAAGCTGCACGCGAAGAAGTCCGCGGAAGGTATACTCCGACGTCAGCAAGCGTGCTTGCTCGTCGTGGTCGTTGCGTTCCAACACTGTGATCACGATCGCGCGTGAATCGTACCATTCGCGCGTGACCTCTCCGGTTGACAACTTGTCGGCAAGCAACTCGCGCAATTCCCGAACGTTCGGGATTTCGGGATGGTGATTCGAACCGTAGATACGCGGGATCGGATCGCCGGCGTTACGCGCGAATTCAACCATCGTCAGCACGCGGTCGCGCCCTTCCATATCGGATTCATATCCGATCACGGCTGCGCCGCGCGGGAGACCGTCGGTTGCTACGAGGTCGTAGTAGCGGTGGTCGACGACCGGCACGTGAGTTCCGACCGACGTCGCCAAGCGCGAAAACCAGGGGTGCGCAATCGCCGTCTCAGTCAAGACGTTATGCTGCACGCCAATGCTCTTGCCGAGTCGTTCGGCGCCGCGCAGAACGGGTTGAGCAACGCCGGCCCACCGGCAGAGCATTCCGAAACTATGGCAGACGCCGACGAGTGCGACATCTTCGTCGGCTCGAATCGCATCGAAGAGCTCGAAGAGCGGCCCTTCCCAAGACGGATCCTCTTCAATCTCGGCTTCGCCGCGGCCCAAATTTTCATGCGGATCCAGATGTCCGGGACCGCCGCTGCCGACGTAGAGGCCGAAGCGGCCGTCGTGTTTCGGAACGACCATCCGATCGCGCACATCAAATGAGAAGACTCGAACGCGGACGTCTCCTTTGGTCGCCCGAGCGAGTTCGTCAGTCAAGCCGCGAATCGCGCGTACGATGCTCTCGTGTCCGACGTTGAGCCAGCGATGATTCATGTCGAGCAGGGCGACGTCGATAAACTGCTCGTCTTTAGGCGGCAGCTCGTGCAGATCGTTAACTCGCTGGAGCTCGAACAACTTATACGACTCCGGTTTCTGTTTCTTTAATCACGTACTCGACAACTTTGGGCAGGCTCTTCGTTTCCTCGAAGATGCGCAACTGGCGGTCGGCGCCCGGCCGGTTTTCAATGATCTGCCGGTAGTACATCGCTTCCTGCCGTGAGCCGAGATGGTCGAGCACGTCATCGAGGAATTCCCGCAGCTCTTCCAACAGCGCTTCCGTTGGAACTTCCTTCTTTTTCCCCAGATCGACCAGCTTTCCGTCGATCCCGAAACGGGCGGCACGTTGCTTATTCTCGGCGATCAGCGAACGGCGGTACATCCGCCACGATTGATTTTGATTGTAGAGCGTCCACAGCTTATAGGTGATCGCCTGAAAGAGCGCCGCGAGACACAGCGTTTCATCGATCCGCATCGGTACATCGCAAATCCGATATTCGAGCGTCGGAAAATGCGGGTGCGCACGCAGGTCCCACCAGATCTTCTTGCCGTCATCGATGCAGTTCGTCTCGATCAGCGTCTGTAAGAATTCATCGTACGCGCGCCATGACTCAAAGTAGTCGGGGATCCCGGTGCGCGGAAAACGCTCAAAAACTTTGGTACGGTAGCTTTTCCATCCGGAATTCTCTCCCAGCCAAAACGGCGAGTTCACGGACAGGGCGAAGACATGTGGCAGAAAATAACGGGCGGCATCCATGATTGCGATGCGCGCTTCATCATCTTCCACGGCCACGTGCACGTGCAATCCGAAGATCAGATTCGCGCGCGCGACCATCTGTAGATCCTCGACGATTTTTTCGTAGCGCGGGTGTTTCGTAATCGGGACGGTTGACCAATGTGTGAACGGATGCGTTCCGGCGGCGGCCAGGCGCAACCCATTCTCATAGGTCAGCTGAATGATCTCGCCGCGTAAGCGTTTGAGCTCGCGTCGCGCTTCCCGGATGTCGGCGCACACCGGCGTGCCGATCTCAACGATCGGCTGGTGCATCTCGCGCTTGATCTGTTCTTTGAGTCGCGACTCGCCTTTTTCGAAGAGCGCGGCAAGATGCGACCGCAGTTCAAAAGTCTGCGGATCGATGACCTGATACTCTTCTTCGATCCCGAGCGTGAACGACGGCTCGGCGGCCATCGTTAACGAACCGCGGCGACTGTTGGCGAGAGCATCCGGCGTGTCCAGCTACCGGCTAGCTCAAAAGGCATAGGATTGCGGACACGTTCGATCAGCGCGTCGGCCATGTTTTCGACAACCCAGTCGAAATTCGCCCGGCCAACGGATTCCAAATCAGCATCCGGCGCCGGATTCATGAAATCGATTGCATACGGCGTCCCGTCTCGGATCGCGAACTCTACTGTGTTGAGATCGTAGCCAAGTGCATCGCAGAGTTTGAGCGCGTCATCGCGGACGCGCGCCTCCAACTCCGGTTCGCGCTCGAGATGCTCGGTACGATAGCGGTGCTCGTGCGGAACGATGGGATCGTAACGCATCACCCGCACGCGCGATCGCCCAAGCACGTAGCAACGATAGTATGAGGTGAAATCGATCGCTTCTTGCGCGATCATGCAGAGATCGCGTGTCTGCGCGTACGCGGCAAAGAATGACTCGCGGTCGTCGCACTTGTGCACGTCGCGCCAACCGCCCCCGTACGCCGGTTTCATGAAAATCGGAAAGCCGAGATAGGAGAAGACCGCGTCCCAATCGACCGGTTTAAGATTGCGAAATGATTTCGCCTCCGTGCGCGGCGGATAGTCTTTTTGCGGGAGAAGGACTGTCTTTGGAACCGCAACGCCGACTGCTGCGGCGACAATGTTGTCGAAAAACTTGTCGTCGCTCGACCACCAAAACGGGTTATTGATGACGTCGAGGCCTTGCGCCACGGCGATCTTCAGGAAGATCCGGTAAAATTCGACTTCGTGACTGATGCGATCGAAGATCAGCGCATACGGAATTTTCGCATCGTCTCGCATTGCTGAGATTTCGACCGGGACGCCTTCGATTTCACCGCCGCTGCGCGCGGTGATCGCTTCCATCAAGGCCCATGGAAAGGTGTCTTCCATTCCAAAGAGCACGCCGATCTTCTTAGTCATGTTGGGGAGTTCAGCAACTGCCGCACTTCTTCATCGTTTGTTTGCGTGAAATCTTGATACCACATCCCGACGCCGTAGAACGGCTCGGGAGTCGCGGCGCAAACGACGTCGTCGACTTCACGCTTCAATTCAGCGCAGGTATCCGCTGCCGCAACGGGCACGGCCACGACGACGCGCGCAGGTCCCAGTTGCCGCAGCGCCTGCACCGCCGCGAGCATAGTCGCGCCGGTCGCCAATCCGTCATCGACTAAGATGACGGTCTTGCCGTTCGGGGACGGCAGCGGTCTCCCGTCGCGATAGGCAAGTTCACGCCGCGCGATCTCGGTCCGCTCTCGAGCCACGATCTCGTTGAATGTCTCCGGCGAGATGTGCAATGCATCGACGGCATACCAGTTGACGACTCGAACGTCGCCGGATGCGATTGCGCCGAGCGCGAGCTCCGGCTGCTGCGGCGCGCCGATCTTGCGAACGACGAAGACATCCAGCGGGGCCCCCAGCGCGCGCGCAATCTCGGCGGCAACCGGCACGCCTCCGCGCGGTAAGCCGAGAACCAAGACGTCACCACGTCCCGCGTATGCGGACAAGCGCGCGGCAAGAATTCGGCCCGCTTCTTTTCTATCCTTAAAGAGCATCGTCTACAATCCGCAGCTGCGGTGTGCGCGCTTCTTGCGAGAAGGGCCGGCGCCTGCTGCGGGTAACCATAACAGCCGCGATGTTGCGCGTTCCCAAACTCCTGAGACACCGTTTCCAGCGCGAGCCTGGCAACCTCTACGCGTCGCCACGACGCATAACAGATGTCCACGAATGTGGCTTCTATCACACGATGGAAATCCCGGGCTACGGGCTTATCGAGAGTCTATGGGATCTTCGACCCGGAATCCGTGAATACACCGGTAACCTCGTATTTGAAGGGAAGCGTGTCCTCGAAGTCGGCACCGCCTCCGGATTCGTCTGCTTCTTTATGGAGAAAGAAGGTGCGAACGTGGTCGCCTTCGATCTCTCCGATACTTTCTCGTGGGACATTCTGCCGATCGCGGGATTGGATCACGATGAGCTCATAAGCGACCGCCGGATCGCAATTCGCAAGCTAAACAACGGCTATTGGCTTGCGCACAGGGCGTTTCATTCACGAGCAAAAGTGGTCTACGGCACGACCTACGATATTCCGGAGGCTATCGGACCGGTTGACATCTCGACATTCTGTGCGGTGCTCTTGCACCTGCGCGATCCATTTCTCGCCCTTTACAACGGCGCACGCCTCACGAGAGAAACGATTTTGGTCACGGAGCCGGTGCCGCCGCATGCAGATACCGACTCACGGTTTATGGAATTCATTCCGCAAACCGAGCTCCACGACTCCTGGTGGTTTCTAACGCCGACCGTCGTTAAATCTTTCTT
>JAFARW010000180.1 GCA_019245275.1 Vulcanimicrobiota bacterium | reverse complement strand
GCAGCGGGGTGCCCGCTCCGCTTCCTCAACGTCGAGCTTTGGCACCGCACGCTCTAAGTTCGGGTCTCCCCGATCTGCACCGCATTAGGCGCCGCCTTGATTCGACGGTGCCTGGTAACCCATTGGGGTCTCTCGACCTTTCCGGGCAGCGGCGTGTCATCGTGCGGACGCCTCACCTAACGAGGAATCCATAACCATGATAACCCCGCTGTCAACCCCGAATCGCGACGCTCGACGTTTAACAAAAAGCTCGATTCGGTATTTGCTTTCACAAGATGCCAGCCGATCGCGACCGCGCGCTCGCGCCAAAGCCCGCCGAATGGCAGCGCATTGGCGCGGAATTTGTGGGAACGTTTTTGTTGACGTTTGTTGCGGCAGGTGCCGACTCAATGGAGTTTGCGACGCATGGGCTGATCGGCCATGTCGCGCGTTACGCGGCGCCGGGGCTTCTCGTGATGGGGATGATTTGGAGTTTGAGTGCGATTTCGGGAGCGCATTTCAATCCTGCCGTTACGCTCGGCTTTTTAGCGCGGCGATGTTTTCCGCTGCGTCGCATCCCTGGCTATTTGGTCGCTCAATTTGCCGGTGCCATCGCTGCCGGTGCGCTGCTTTATGCAATCCTCGGATCGGTCATGCAACATGGCGTGACGAAACCATCGGCGCGCTATACTGACGTCCAAGCGCTGATCACCGAGGTTGCACTAACCTTTATCCTCGTCTTCACGATTCTCGCAACTGCCGAAGAAGAAGCCGTTGTCGGTAAGAACGTCGCCCTGGCGGTCGGAGGGATCATCGCAATGTGCGGACTCGCGTTCAGTCCGCTGAGCGGAGCCTCAATGAATCCGGCGCGTTCTCTTGGTCCCGCGGTTATTGCCGGAAAATTCGGAGACATTTGGATTTACGTGATCGGACCGGTTGTGGGAGCTCTGATTGCAGCCGGCGTCGTGCAGATCATTTTTGGGAATGCAGGTCAGAGCAGCCGTCAAGCCGCCCATGGGAAACACCAATGAAGAAGAAAATAAACGCCACGCATTACGAAGACATCCCGACTTTTCCAAATAAGGGAAAGGATCTCGTCGTGCATGCCATTATCGAGACGGTGAAAGACAGTCCGTCCAAATACGCGCTGAAGAGCAATTACGGCATCATTGCATTCAGAGAGCCGCTTGCAAAGGGCTTAGAATGGCCGTATGACTACGGCTTTATTCCACAAACCCTCGCCGACGACGGAGATCCACTCGATCTGCTCTACTTGAGCGAATATGGAACCTTTTCGGGCTGCCTCATTGAGACGCGTTTACTCGGATCGATCAAGCTGAAGAAAAATGGCGTTGAAAACGATCGTCTCGTCGGCGCGCCTTTGCGGGTGGGCGATTGTAAACAGCCGACGGACGACTATGACGATATTTCCGATTTGCCGCGGCGCGAGCTTGATGCGATTTGCAAGTTTCTGACGGAGTATTCTGAACGTCAGGGCAACGTGATCGAGTTGATCGGACCCGTTCAAGCCGATGCGGCTCTGAAGAGCATCATGGCCGCTCGGAAGAAATACAAGAAGTCGCAAAAGTAACGACACTGTAGCAATGGAAACCGCCTTTCTGGATGTCGATGGTACGCTTGTCGACAGTAACTTTCAGCATGCCGACGCCTGGGCACAAGCGTTCAAAGAATTCGGCTTTTCATTTTCACCGCAGCAGGTCTTTCCGTACATCGGAATGGGCGGAGAAAAGTTAGTAAGCGCGTTGCTTTCGAACGTCGGGCACGAGGAGAAGGAAAAGATCGGGCAGCGACACTCCGATATCTTCTTAAAAGAATATGCGACGCACGTTAGAGCCACGCGCGGTGCGCGCGACCTCGTAAGCACCTTGCGCGCGCGTGGCCACGCGCCAACCGTCGTGACCTCAGCGCATAAGGACGAGCTAAGGGTCGTCTTGAGCGCGGCGGGCCTCTTGGATCTGCTGCCTTCGGCGGTTACATCGGACGACGTCCAGAAATCGAAGCCGGATCCCGATCTCGTCATCGAAGCGCTGCAGAAAACGAAAACGGCGCCAGCGGATGCAGTGATGATCGGAGATACACCCTACGACATCGAGGCCGCTCATCGTGCAGGGGTCCAAATTATCGCGCTATTATGCGGTGGGCGCACCGAAGCAGATTTGCGGGGCGCTGAAGCGATTTATCAGGATCCGGCGCACTTGACCGAACACCTGGATCAGGAGCCGATGTTAGGCGGCGAGCATTGACCGAAGCGTTTGCGCGTCCTTGATCGCGGCGCCACGTGTATCGTTATTAAAGTAGACGAACACGTCTTGCGCTTGATCGGCTAGCTTACGGATCCTGTCGCGCCACCGTCTTAACACGAGCTTCGGATACGACCCGGCGTAAAGCATGAGATAGCCGTGAAGGCGTACGTAGGCCAAGTCCGCGGACGTGACGACGTCGTTGCAGCGTAACCTCGGATAATCGTGAATGCACATTGCGATATTGTGTTCTTTGAGAATTCGGTATGTTTGTGGCACGAACCACGACTTGTGGCGAAACTCGACCACATATCGGAACGCGGCGGGCAGTTTTGCAAGGAACGTTCGCAGTCGACCGTCATCGCGTTCCAAATAGGGAGGAAACTGGCACAGAATTTGCGCGAGCCGTTCGGGACGAAAACACCGCACGCGGTTCATGTAATTCAGGATGAACTCATCGACGCGCGGCGCAAGCGTCTTGCGATGCGTGATCAGCCGGCTCAGCTTCACAGTGAAGAGAAAGCCGCTTGGAACCGAAGCGCACCAGCGAGCCACGTGTTCTTCTTTTGGAAGCCGGTACGTGGTCGCGTTGAGCTCGACCGTGTCAAAGTGCTGCGTGTAATACGCTAGCCAATTGCGCTGTGCGAGTCCGGCGGGGTAAAAACGCTTGCGCCAATCGTCGTAGACCCAGCCGCTCGTTCCAATGCGGATCAAA
>JAFARW010000197.1 GCA_019245275.1 Vulcanimicrobiota bacterium | reverse complement strand
CTGATCGGCAACGTGCGCCCGGCGACCTGCAGTGTCTTCTGATACGAACCGGCGAGCAGATTTCTCATTTTGTCAACGCTCGTTGAGTTCTTTGAGAGCATGCGCCAATATGCCATCGGCTGCAGGACGTCGCTATACTGCGCGATCACTCGGTACGGATACTTCGTGTTATCGAGATTCTCTAAATAGGGGTCCTCGATCGTCGAGACGATTGCATACCTCGGCCCGAGCGCTGCGCGTAAAATCTGTACGTATTGCGCCATCGCGATGCAGCCTTCCGGACAATCGTGCATGAACTCATCGCCGCGCTCGAGGTCGAGCGCGAGCGCGGCGAACCGCGTCCCGCGCGTCGTGCGGTACTCCTCCGTGAGCACACTTTGGCGCAGGTCTTCGTATGAAGCTTGACGCGGCACGGTCCAACCAACGATCGTGATCCCGCGCGCCGCCAAGCCATCGATGATCGCATCGACGCGCTCTTTGATCCCCGGCTCGACTTCCCAATACGCACCGTATGCAGTCCGCAGCTCAACGTAGTGTAAGCCGGCGCTCGCGGCTTGGCTTGAAATCTGCGCGGGGTCAAGCGTCGCGATGAAGTGGTTGTCATAAGGATTCGTGCCAAAGTAAAGCCACATGCCTTTGCCCGAAGTGGCCTGGACGGAAGTTGGCGGCGGGTTGGGATCGCTGCGAATCCACGCCGTACGCGCGACCATCTTGCCACGGCGGTAGATCTCGTAGCGATACGCAGCGCCGGGGTTAACCGACGCGTCGCGATACGTGGAGCTCGGTGGCGCGACAATCGCGATCTCGCTGCGTTTGCCGCCGGCGTCAGTGCGCACGATGCGCACCCCACGTGTTTCGCGCGGGAACCAGCCGAGCTGGATGAGATGCGGACCGAGCGGCGCGCCGACGACATGCGGGAAGCGCCAAGATGCGGGATCCGTTCGCACGATTTGTTTGCCTTTGAACGGTGTGTTGCTCGTAACCGTCAGCGAAAGCGGGCCCAGCTGCGATGTAGTGACGACTGCCGATGGTTGGCCGTAGCGCATCCTCGGCTGCCACTGCATGACGCCGCGGTTCTCCTGGTAATCGAGATCGCTGTTGAGCATGATCTTCGTCGGGTTGTTCTGCGCATCGAGGTAGTGAACGACGACGAGCCAGCGCGCATTTCCGTCGGGATCAAATCCGAGTGGACGTGATTCCAAATGAAAGTGCGTAGCGGGATTGCCGACGTAGATCGGGCCGCTTGGGGCGGGCGAAGGAGTGCTAAGTGGAGCGGGCGTCAGCTGCGCAAGCAGTTGCGCCAGCAACAGCGGCAGCCACGTCATCAAAATCGTGACGCCCGCTCCGTGCTTCTCCTCTAGAAGCGCGAGGTCAGGAAGAACTCGATCTCGAGCGGATTCTCCGTAACCGGCGGCCAGAACCACTGCGTGTCCGGTAGAACACCCGGTGGATACGAGAACGCAACGCCGTCTGAGACGCCGCCTGGCACGCATCCGCCGCCGTGTCCGCCGTTATAGCAGACGTTTTGTGAAGGCGGCACATCCGCTTTCGTGTTGTTTGTAAAGTTCTGGATGCGCATGCCGGCCGTCAGACCTTTCGAACCCGCGGGAAACAAATCGTACGTGAACGTCATGTTTCCATAGAAGTATCCCGGCGACGTGTGGATCGTGGTGTCGACGCCCGGCGCCGGCGTCGTGAGACCGCCGGTGACGTTGTAGTATGCGCAGCATTGCCATAACAAAAACGGCATTGCGTGGAAGCGATCGTGATGGTAATCTGCCGTCCACGAAACCGAGTACGGCGGGTTATCCGGATTGCGGAAGAGCAATCCGCTCGTGATATACGTGGTCGGATTCACGAAACCGCCGAACGGGCTCAACAAGTTGAGCGAAGACGACCAGTAGTTCTGGTAGGTTGCCGAGAGGAACCACGACAAGCCGTTTTGCGCCGGCGGCAGGCTTCGATTCAGGCCGATCTCGATGCCCGTGTCACGCGTTTCGCCGTTATTTTTCGGCAAACTCTGTCCGGTGAACTTCGGTATGCCGTTAATGAGCGTGTAATTTCGAACAAACGAAAGTTTGCTCGTCGAGTGGTGGTAGAACGGACTGACTCTCAGCGACAGTACCGGATCGAGTTGCTGCTCCCATGAGAAGTCAACGTTGTGATCCATCGAGGGATGAACGTCCGCACCGGGTGCGAACGGCGTGCGGTTCGAACCGGTCGCGTTCGTGCCGTCCGGCGACGCATTGTAGACGTAGGCCGCCGGCACGAAAGTCGACGTTACCGTATACGATCCGCGGATTACGGTGTTCTGACTTGCCGCATAAGAGAACGCGAAACGTGGATCCCACGCCTGCCTAAAGTAGTCGCCTACGGGCGTCAGATAATTCATGCCGTCGTAGCGAACCGACGGCTCGAACGTCCACTTGCCGACCTTTTGGGTCGTTCCGATGTACGCGCTCGGCATCGTGAGCGGCCAATTGACGAGCGTATAAAGGTTCGGCCAATTGCCGTTGACGTCGAATGCGGAGCCGCCGGCCGGCTTAGCCGAGTTGATGCCTTCGCGATCGTAGTACGCCTGCATGTCATTGTCGCGTTCGTACTGGATGCCGGCGTAATAAGATGACTGCGCGCTCGGATTCCAATCCATTTCCATCGTACCGATGTACATGTTGGATCGCCGGTCGCCGTAAAAGTCGTCGGTTCCATTGTCAAGCCCGAAGCCTTGCGCAACATCGCCTGATTTACAGAGCCCCCCGCAAACGCTGCCCGGAAGATTCGGGTCGTCGATCGGCTGATCGAAGATGTATTGGTTGAAGTTTTCAGCGAAGCGTAAATAACCGGCGAGCTTATCGTTGAAGATGTGATTCCATTGCAGCTTGCCGAGTCCGGAGTAATGACGCCAAACGTTGGCTGCAGTTGGCGGCACTTCGATGTATTGCAAACCGGTGGGCGTACCATTGACGACGCACGGCTTGCCGGTAATTGACGTTCCGCCGACGGTCGGAACGCCGCCCGGCGCCTGGTAGCCGGCGCAGGGCGCGATCTGCATCGGATGCGTTCCCGCCATCGAGTAGTCGAAGTTGAACGTGCCGACGCCGTTTTGCATCAAGAACTGAATATCGTCACGTTGATTCGGACGCCAGTGAAAGTTGCCGATTATATCCGTTGTCTTCACTGGTCCAGGACCGTTGACGATGCCGAAGAGATTGATCAATGGGTAGTAGCGCTGTCCCCAATAAAAATCGTTAGCCGTGTTGCTTCCGTCGAAGCCGAGGTAGGCCGAGAACTTGTTGTCCGGTGTTGCCCATCCATATTCGGCCGTGACGTAGTGACCGTACGTGGGCACGTTAACGCCGGTTGAGATTAGTCCGAAACCAGGGTACGTCCCGCGTTTGATGACGCTGTTGAAGACGCCTTGGGCCGCGTTGCCGTAGCGCGCGTTGTATCCGCCGGTATAAACTTCAACCGAGCCGACGCCGATATTTGCCAGATTCGTCGTGAAGAAGCCGGTCAAGCGATCGTTGATCGGAATCCCATCGAGTTCATAAGCCACATCGGTTGCGAGACCGCCGCGAACACGCGGCTGCGCGTACATTCCGGAGCCGGTAATGCCGGGCACCGACTGCAGATAGTTGAACAGCGTCTTGTGCAGATTGTCGCCGCCCTGAGCCGCATTGAACTGGGTCGTCGTCAAGTTGTAGACGTCGGCAGTTTGGCCCGGCTGAACGAGATTTGCAGAACTGCGTGCCGTGACACGGCCGATTTCCTTTATTGTAGATTTCGGCATCGTTTGGTCGAGCGTCACGGTTTGATCTTGGAAAACCGTTACGCCGCTTACCGAACGCGGCTCGTAGCCGTCGCGCTGAAATGAGACGGTGTAGGTGTCAGGCGCGAGGTTTTGCAGCGAGTAGAAGCCGGCGGCGTCGGTGGTCACCGTCAGCTTCTGCGAGGGCGAACTTGCCGTAACACTGACACCGGCGATCGGCGCGGACGATGTCGTCTCGCGAACCGTTCCGGAAATCGTTCCAGTCGTTCCGGCCGCGAGTGAAACACTCGGCGCTAAGAACAAAGTGGAAAGAACTAATGGCGCTGCACAACCGATGTGCAGTGCGCGTCGCATCAAGCTCCCGTTCATCGCAACATCCCCCGGAGAAAAGAAAAGCGACCGGCGTGATCCCACGCGCGTTCGCTTGCCTTAAGGATACATTAACCGAGGGCGATTTTCCTAGTGTGGCTCGGCGGCTTGGTTGCTTTAGCCCATGTACTTGGAAAGGCCGCGCGGCGCGTCGCTTTCGACATGCCGCGCGCGCCCGACAAATAAGGAGATCATCTGCGCCGCGGTCAGCCAAGCGAGCGTATTGAACGCTTCGCCTACCACCGGACCAAGGAGCGGAATGTCGCCGATGTGGCCGCCGATCACGTAGCGCAAACTTTCGGCCTGCACCGCTTCGACCAGCGGGCGGTTGACGATGTCGCGCGAGACGTCATCGACGATTCCGATGATCGCGCAGGTTGCGTCGAGCATCGCGGCGCTGCCATGCCGGAATTCTCCCGCGGCAAATCCCTCGGCGTGGATGTAGCTCGCTTCTTTGAGTTTGAGAGCGAATTCGTTCGCGATCGGAACCCCATAGCCGGAGGCAACGATGACAACGCTCCGGCGGCGCGCGATCCGGGCGGCAGCCTCCCGAACGACCTCGATCTGCGAGCCGCCAAGCCAACTGCGAACGTCCTCTGCCGTTTCGATCAGGGTGTGCGCACTGCGGGCGCTCTTCCCGGCCATAAGACCGGCGGTCCAGAGCAGGATAGCTGCCATCGCGGTCACGCTTTTGCTTGCCGGCACGGCGATTTCGGGGCCGGCTCCGACGTCGATGCAGATCGGAGCTCGATCGCACAGCGGCGCATCCGCAGTGTTCGTCAGCGCAACCAGCTGTCGCGGTTGCAAGATGTCGAGGGCGTTGAGGAGATCGGCAGATCGCCCGCTCTGTGACACCGCGATGACGACAGCATTATGGTATGCCGCGTTATCGAGCAGTGCTTCGGTTGCGGCGAGCGCGTGGGCGCGGATGCCCCGACGGCGCAGTGCAAGCGCGCCGAGCTGCGACATAAAAAGTGAGCTGCCGCTTCCCAGGAGCACGACGTCATTCGGTCCGATCGCGCGCGCAAGTTGTTCGGCCTTGTTGCTTTGTGCGATCGCTCGCCAAACATCCGGTTGAGCGCGAATCTCCTCTTCGAAATGTACGCCGAGCATTTATCGCGCTTTATACACTCAAGAAACCAACATCGCCGCGCAGCACATCATCGATCGTTTCGCGACGCGCCATCAGTTGGTGGTTGCCGCCGTGCGCGTAGACGACTGCCGGACGCGGAAAACGGTTGTAGTTGCTCGCCATGCTGTAGGTATATGCTCCGGTCATTGGCATCGCGAGGATGTCCCCAACAGTGACATCGCGCGCGAGCCGCACGTCGGTGATGAAATCGTTCTCACACGAGCGTCCGCAGATCGTCACCATTTCCAGCCTTACATTTGATCGACGCCCGGCTAACTTCGCATCCGGGTGTGCGCCGTAGAGAGCGGGTCGCGGGTTGTCCGCCATTCCGCCGTCGACGATGACGAAGGTACGACGCCCCTGCCTCTTCCTTGCCATCACTCGGTAAAGGAGGGTGCCGGCGGGCGCAATGAGAGCGCGCCCTGGTTCGATGCCGACCGTCGGCAAGACGATGCCGCGCGCTTTAGAGCGCTTTCGAACTTCTTGCGCAATCGACGCAATCGTGCGTTTGACATCGAGCGGCGCGCGCTCCGATGGACGCGAGCGGACGGCGAAGCCGCCTCCGACGACGAGATCCGACGTGAACAGCCCCAATCGCTTCAGTCGCGCAGCGGCGTCCACTAAACGCGCGGCATTACGAATGAACGCTTTCGCGTCTGAGATTTGCGAGCCGATGTGCGAGTGCAGACCGCGAAAATTCAACGCTGCATTATCTTGGATGATCCGCGCCGCGGTCGAAAAGTCGCGCGGCGTGATTCCGAATTTGGTTTGATCTCCGGCTGTTCTGACGAAGGCGTGCGTGCGCGCCTCGATGCCGCTGTTGATCCTCATTAATATGGCAACGGGGGAAGAGGGCGATGCGTACGATGCCAGCGCGCGCAATTCGGCGATGCCGTCAACGATCGTGCGGCTAACCGCTCCATCGGCGGCCGCTCGCAACTCCGCATCCGTTTTTCCGCTTCCGTGCAGATCGATGCGAGATGGAGGAAAGCCCGCGCGCTGTGCCGTCGTCAACTCGCCGAGCGAGCACACCTCGAGTCGAAGGCGGCTTTCTTTCAACAATTGCGCGATCCCGACGAGGAGCAAAGCCTTACCGGCATACGTAACCTCGACTTCGGTTGATGCGGACGCTGAAACGAATTCGTTGATTGCCGCAGTGAGAACGGCGCCATCGATGACAAGTAGCGGTGTACCATATATTTCCGCGAGCTTGCTCGCTGAAATGTTTCCAAATGAGGTTGCTTCGCCAGTGCTCAACGTCCGATAACTGAGAGCGCTTCTCGCGCGTCTCCCTTGATAACCGGCTGGTCGAAATCGAGGCCCGCTTTTTCCAGTGCCGCTTTGCCGCCGCCGGAGAGCATGAATCGTGCGAACGCCGATGCGCCCGCTTTGTTTGCCGCCTGATCGAGCACGGTGATCGCATACTGCGCGCCGTCGTTAGCGCCGCGTGGCAACGCTAATGCCGGAATGTGTCGGCTGCGAGCCTCAACTGAATAAAGGAAGGCGACGTCTAAATCGCCGGTCTCCAAGCGCACCAGCAGATCCTCTTCCGGAAACACCGCCGCGCTTTGCACCGCGCGAAGCGGCGCGGCATCATGTAAGACACGACTCAGTTGCTCGATGTCTGCCAGCGTGCGCGCGCCTTTTGGGTCGATCTGGGGATCGGTTCGTCCAATCCGAATGTTCGGCGTTTCTAGAAGGGCGGCAAGCGACATTTGCCCGCGCGCTGCACGTTGAATCGTCGTTGCAAACGTCGACTTTTGGGAATAGCCGAGTACGATGGGACTGTGCCCAAAGATTGCATACCATGAGATCAAGGGAGCGCCCGTGCTTGGGTGCAGCAGTTGCTCCATGAGCGTTGGATCTGCGCTGATGAAGACGTCTGGGTGTCGTAAGCCGGAGCCGATCAGGTGAACGAGCGCGCCGCTCCCGCGGCCTTCGCCGTTATACGTACAGGAACACGAACGCATGAACAACGGCCCAACGCTGTTTTCCATCGGAGTAACGAGGGAGCCGGCGTAAGCGACGTCTACGGAGCTGCCCGCAATCGGCGGCGCGACCGCAAGCAGCAGTAACATCAAAATCAGCATGCTCGCTTGTTTCCCGTGTCGAAGCAATAAATAATGCAAGAGGAGAGTAATCGAGTGAACCAGGCCCAAGCGACAAACGGCGTTTCTTCATCGGAGACGCCGCGATCCGACGGGTCGGAAAGCCAGGGGCACCTTACGAGAACGCTGATTTGGGTTGGAATCGCCGGACTTTCAGCGGCGCTTGCGTTTACGGTTTTGCGCGCGCTCCTCAACCGGCAGCCCGTCGATCCGACGAGCCGGCGCATCCAGCAGTTGATCGATGAGGCAAATCAACTCTTGCGCACGCTTGACGAGCAAAAAAGCACGAACCAGTAAGCCGCCCGTAGGACTCGATCAAGAAATCGAGCTCCGCTTCGATGATCTGCTTTCAAATGGACAAGCAGTCGGTCGCGCCGAGGGGATGGCGATCTTCGTCTTTGGGCCGCTGCCTAACGAGCGGGCCACCATTCGAATCACGGCTGTCAAGCAGAATTACGCCGTCGGCACGGTCGTCCGAATGCTCGACCGATCCGATGCCCGCGCCGAGCCTTTTTGTCCCGTTTTCGGGTCGTGCGGCGGTTGTCAAGTTCAACACCTCAGCTACGACCAACAATTGATTTGGAAGCAAGCCCTCGTGAGTAACGCGCTGCAACGGATTGGCGGTATCGCGACGCCCGATGTCAAGCCGACGATCGGGATGCCGAATCCCCGCGCGTATCGCAACAAGATGGCGCTCGTCGTCGATCGTTCAAACAACGGGTTTGGATTTTACAAGCAGCGCTCGCACGATATCGTGCCGATCGGTCACTGTCCGATCGTACAGCCCTCGCTGGACCGTTGCATCGCCTCGTTACTCGATTTGCGGAGCGATCCTCAAACCACAGGCGCGTTCGCTGATGCGCGCCACGTCGTCGCACGGACATCGCGCGCTACGGGTCAGAATGTCGTTACGATCACCGGGAGTCGCCCGAGTGAAACGCGGCGTAAACTTGCCTCAACACTTTTCGATCGTTTGCCAAACACCGCCGGATTTTCTGAATCCTTCGATCTCTCCAGCGAGAATGCGATCCTTGGGCGCAAGAAGCGAATCTTGGCGGGCAGCGAGTCGATCGAGGAAATCGTCGGCGGCATACGCGTCAAGATTTCCGCCGGCTCGTTTTTCCAGATCAATATCGAGATTCTCGAACGCATCTTCGATGCAATTCGACCGCTTGCAGCACAAGCACACCGCATCTTTGATCTTTACTGCGGGAGCGGTGCCTTTGCGCTCTGCTTTGCAAAGGCCGGCTGCCATGTGCTCGGCATCGAAGAGAATGCGACGGCGGTCGATGAGGCGCGCCGGAACGCAGCGCTCAATGAACTCGGTGCGCGAGCGGAATTCCGATGTGGAAGAGTCGATGAGGTTTTGCGGGAGCCGGCAACGGCGAAGGCGTTGCGCGCAGTGGATGCCGTTTTCTTGGATCCTCCGCGTAAGGGGAGCGATCCGCGCACCCTTTCCGCGATCGCTGAAGCCGGCGTCGCAAGCGTCTGGTACTTGTCGTGCGATCCCGCTACGCTCGCCCGGGACTTGAAGTTCCTACTACCTAAAGGGTACCGGCTGAATAGCGTGCAGCCATTCGATATGTTTCCGCAGACGGGTCACGTTGAAAGCTTGGCACTGTTATCACGGATAGAGAAGTAAAGCGACTTGGCAAAAGACGAGATTGACGTTCGTTACGTTGCAAAGTTGGCGCGACTCGCGCTCACCGACGAGGAAGTGGAGCGGTTCGGGCGCGAGCTTGGAGACTTGCTCGGCCACGTTCGGGCTATCTCCAAACTGGACACGGAGAACATTCCGGCGACCGCGCAAGTGGTTGAACAACGCAACGTCGAGCGCGAGGATACAATTGGTCCTTCATTAGATCGTGCGGCGACCTTGCAGATGGCGCCCCAAGCGGAAGGCGTCTACTTTCGCGTTCCTCGCATCATCGCGGAAGACGTCTAGCGATGCTCGAGCAAAGCGCGACCGCAATGGCGCGCGCAGTCAACGCGCGTGAGATTTCAGCGCGCGAGTTAATCGAACAGACGCTGCGTCATGTCGATGCGACGGATCGTCACGTCGGCGCGTATTTAACGCGGCTTGACGACCGGGCGCTGCAAGCGGCGGCGGAAGTCGATAAACGCGTCGCGGATGGAGTCCCTCTGCCCCTGGCCGGAGTGCCGTTGGCCGTCAAAGATAACATGTGCTTGAGCGCGACGCGAACGACGGCCGGTTCGAAGATCTTAGGAGATTGGGTTGCGCCTTATACCGCGACTGCGGTCCAGCGGATGATTGATGCCGGC
>JAFARW010000139.1 GCA_019245275.1 Vulcanimicrobiota bacterium | reverse complement strand
GACGTTGCCGAAGCCTTGAACGACGATCCGTGCTCGTGAGGGCTCGAGCCCCATGTGCGCCATTTGATCCATTGCGCAAATCGTTACGCCGCGGCCGGTTGCCTCAACGCGCCCGCGCGAACCGCCAATTTCAAGCGGCTTTCCCGTGACAACGGCGCCGACCGTCTGCCGCATGTGCATGGAGTACGTATCCATGAACCACGCCATCGTTTGCGGCGTCGTGCCGACATCCGGCGCGGGAACATCCTTGTCGGGACCAACGACTTCAACGAGTTCCGCGGCATAACGTCGCGTGATGCGCTCGAGTTCATTCATCGAAAGCGTGCGCGGGTCACACGTCACGCCGCCTTTGCCGCCGCCGAATGGGATGTCGACCGCGGCACACTTCCACGTCATCCAGAACGCGAGCGCAGTCACTTCATCGAGCGTCACGCCCGGATGGTAGCGAATACCACCCTTCGCCGGTCCGCGCGCAAAATTGTACTGAACCCGATAGCCGGTATAGACTTCGAATTCGCCTGAATCGCGCTGAAATGGAATCGAGAAGATGATTTGTCGCGACGGATGCGTTAGGATCGCGCGCATGCTCGAATCGAGATTTAGGAGTACGGCTGCCTCATTGAAGTAGGCGATGCCATCGCCGAATACCGATACGTCGCGCGCCGCGGTCGTCGTCATGCTGTTTTGCGCCTTCGGCGCCACCTTCGGCTCATACTGCAAACTTGAAATTCGCCACATCGCCCTCTTGCATCACGTAGTCCTTACCCTCACTGCGCACGACACCGGCGGCGCGCAGCGCTTCCATCGTCTTGTATTGAACGTAATCATCGTAGCTAACGATTTCGGCGCGGATGAACCCGCGCTCCAGGTCGCTGTGAATCGTTCCCGCCGCTTGCGGCGCGCGCGTTCCTTTCCGAATCGTCCAGGCTCGGACTTCTTTTTCACCAGCCGTCAAAAATGTCATCAAGCCGAGCAGATCGTACGCCGTTACGATCAACTGATCGAGTCCGCTTCGTTCGATCGAAAGCGCGTGGCGAAAGTCGTGCGCTTCATCCTCACTAAGGCCGGCAAGCTCGGCTTCGACCTTTCCGCAGAACGCGATCACGCCGGCGCCGTCGCGGCGGCCCATCGCACGAACGGTTTGCAGCATCTCGCCGGGCGTTGAAAGCTGCGCCTCGTCAATGTTAGCGATATAAACTGCCGGCTTCTCCGTTAGCAGGAACAGTTCGGCGGCGAGCTGCTGCTCGAGCGAGCCACGTTCGAAGTGCCGCGCCGGAACGCCGCGCTCCAAAGATGCGATCAACTGATGCGCCGCGCTCACTCGCGGTCGAAGCTTTGGATCGGCGCGCGCCTCACGTTCGAGGCGCTCGAGCTTGCGGCGCAGCGTGGTGATGTCGGCAAGAGCCATCTCGATTTCAAGGATGTCGATATCGCGGGCGGGATCCGGCTCGCCCTCGACATGGGAGACGTTCGAATCTTCAAAGCAGCGCACGACCATCGCGATCGCGTCGGTTTCCCGAATGTGGCCGAGAAACTCGTTGCCTAGACCGGCGCCTTCACTTGCACCGCGCACGAGACCGGCGATGTCGACGAATTGCACTGCCGCCGGAACGATGCGGCGCGTCTTGACAAGTTCGGCGAGCACCGGCAGGCGCTCGTCAGGAACCGGGACTTCACCAACGTTCGGCTCGATCGTAGCGAAGGGATAGTTTGCCGCGTGTGCTTGCGCGGACCGCGTCAGCGCATTAAAAATTGTTGACTTGCCGACGTTCGGCAAGCCGACGATGCCGCAGGATAACGCCATGGTGGAGCGCGAGTCGTTCTGGCAGCTTGGCTCGCTTCCCTGGCCTTCGACCGCGCGCAAAAGTCAAGCGTTAAGGAACCAGGATTACGAATCGTGCCGTAGGATTAAAAATGCTTATGCGGCAGATGAAGGTTGACAAACTCGGGATCGATCTGCTGACGCACGACCCAGTCGTCATCCTGAAGGACGTTGAAGGCAAGCGTTTCCTGCCGATCTTAATCGGGCCATTTGAGGCAACATCCATCGCGCTTGCGCTCGAAGGCGCACCCGTACCGCGACCACTCTCCCACGATTTGATGCGTTCGATGCTCGAAACGCTCGACGCGCGGCTCGAGCAGATCGTGATTCACGACATCCGCGAGTCGACGTTCTTCGCGAAGCTCGTTATTCGCACGAACGGCGAACTGCA
This sequence comes from Vulcanimicrobiota bacterium, assembly GCA_019245275.1. Lineage (GTDB taxonomy): Bacteria > Vulcanimicrobiota > Vulcanimicrobiia > Vulcanimicrobiales > Vulcanimicrobiaceae > JAFARW01. Next base: position 848 of record JAFARW010000139.1, on the reverse strand, counting down.
AGAAATCGATGCGCGGCCATCCGACGGCATTGCGCTCGCGCTGCGCATGCAAGCGCCGATCTTCGTTTCGGACAAGATCGTGCTTGAAGAGGCTGTGCCAGACAAAGGCACCGAGGCAGCCGACGTGGAGCGGTTCAAAAAGTTTATCGATGACCTGAAACCATCGGATTTTAATAGATAGTCCCACTGTCACCCTGAGCTCGTCGAAGGGCCGCCATAATCGTGCGAATTTGTTAAACATGCTCGCTCGGCGAGGCGCTGTCGCTTTACTCGCCTTGCTTACCGTTGCGCCGCATAGTGCTCCCGCCGCCAGTCCCCGTTCATCGATTAAACTACATCTGCTGTCATGCGCCACAGGCTCGATCGGACAGATACCGCAGCCGCTACCACCGGATTACGAAACGCAATTTGCGGTTGCGGTGATCGATGTATATAGCGCACGACCCATTCCTTACGCGCCGCTTCCAACCTTAAAGCTCGTTGATCAAAATCTCGGCGTCGTTGTAACCAAGCGTGTGATCTCTATTCAGGGCCTAAATCGCCATGCAAACCTAACCAGGGAAACCAACTATTTGGCGCTCGACGACAATGGTGGCCGGCCATGGAATCACGCGCTATCGCAAGGCATGACGCGTCTGCGGATTCGGGTTGCGCTCGCAACTCAAGCCTACGTGAGTCCGCCTGCCCGATGCCGGATTGAAATGGGACCTTATAATGCTGAGAGGCGGGTAGATGCGGGATGGCCGACCGGATAATTAGCGCATAACGGTTGCGCTTCGACAAGCTCAGCGTGACACGGTGATCGCGTGATAACGGCGGCGCTTCGACAAGCTCAGCGTGACACATTA
>JAFARW010000133.1 GCA_019245275.1 Vulcanimicrobiota bacterium | reverse complement strand
GCGGCCGGCATCCGAGCTGCGAAAACTGCATGGCGCACTGCGGCTATGAGCCGACTGCGGTGATGGCGACGATGCGTTCGCCGAAAGAGATGGTGCGCGCGGCAATTGCCAACTGATCTGGTCTTCCTGACCGGAGCGACCGGATTCGTTGGCAGTCACGTCTTAGCGGAGCTCCTCGCGCGCGATTACCGCGTTCGCGCACTCGTGCGCAATCAGCCATCGGCGCCACTGGACAGCGAGGTCGTCGTTGGGGATCTTCGAACGCCCGGCAACTTGGCGCGCGCGCTCGATGGTTGCCGCTACGTCGTCCATTGCGCGGCACTCTACTCATTTTCGCCTTCGCAACGACGCGCAATTCATGCCGTCAACGTTGCGGGTACGGCGGGGCTTCTCGAAGCCGCGCGAGTCGCAGGGGTTGAGCGTGCCGTCGTGACCTCGAGTTCCGCGGCGCTCGGCTACTCGAACAACGGCCACCTCTTGACCGAAACCGATTGGGCAAGTACCGCCAGCGGATCCGCGTACCACGATTCGAAAGTCGCGCAAGAACGCGCCGCGTTCGCAAGTCGCGTACCGGTGACGACACTCTTACCGACGACTCCGGTTGGTCCGGGCGACGCAAAGCCGACCCCCACCGGTCGATTGATCGCCGATTTCGCACGCGGCCGGATCTTTGCGAAGCCGCCGGCGAGCGGCGGTCTCAATCTGGTTCCCGTCGAGGACGTCGCTCGCGCGCATGTCGATGCGTTGACCCGGGCGCGCACCGGCGAGCGTTATATTTTAGGCGGCGAGAATCTCACGCTCGATCAGTTATGGCAGATGCTCTCGCAATTGACGAAGCGACCCGCGCCCCGTTTTCGTATTGCAAAGCCCGTGCTTTTCAGCTTGGCGCTCGGCGATGAGATGCGATGCCGGCTCAATCGCAAGGCAACGCCGCTAATTCCGCTGGAGGGCGTGAGGATGGCACAGCATCGCGTCTTCGCGGACAGCACGAAGGCAATCGACGAACTCGGATACCGTACCGGTTCGGTCCGCGACGCACTCCAACGCGCTCTTCTTTGGTATCGCCTGCATCACTATCTCGATTGACCCCGCAGCGCTGACCGTCGTCACGGCAACTCCGCTCGAATACCGCGTTGCACGAGCCGAGTTGCCGCACTTGCGCGTCGTCAATGCCGGTATCGCCCTCGCAGCGCTCACAACTCAATCCCTTCCGGGCATCGCTATCAGTTGCGGACTCGCAGGCGGGTTGCGAGATCAATCGCCGACCGGAACGGTCGTTATTCCGGATCTTATCCAGCGCCCCGACGGCCGAGCTGTGCACTGCGATCCGGAACTCGTGCAGACGTTACGAAATAGCGCCGATGCATTACGCGCGCCTTACATCCGCGAGCCGCTTCTCACGAGTGGGACATTGATCCGTGGCGATGCACGGCATCAGTGGGCCGAGCGTGGTTTTACCGCCGTCGATATGGAGAGCGGTTTGATCGATGCGCCGCGTATCGCCGCCGTGCGCGTTATCCTTGACACGACGGAACGTGAACTGCACGCCGCATGGCTGCGGCCGGCAACATTGATCCTGCATCCCCGCGCGTGGCTCGAGTTGCCGTGGTTAGCGCGTGAGGCTCCGCGTTGCGCGCGCCTTGCGGCACGCATCATAGGCAACGCGTTCAAGCCGATTGATGCGCGCTAGCCGCCCTTAGAGGTGGTTGGCCAGCTTCATGTCCTGGAGCGCATGCAAAAGCACCGTCCGGAAGTTGTCGTCGCCTGTGACTCCAAAACGCCTGATGATGTCACTTCGAATGCGCACATGCATCGGCGGAGAAAGCAGATGGTCGAGCATCATGTCGACATTTGGCGCGCCGCCCGGAGGAGTCGCCTGTGCGATCAAGGCAACGGAGAGCGCTCTGCCGTCGTGCGGATCGGGTGCCGGGGCAACGTCCATTCTGAGGTGATCGCTCTTAAACGTCGTTACGATATCCGCGACCGCAAAGTTGAAGACCGTCACGAACGACGCCACGTTCGCGTTGCCGAACGCCATGCGCAACCGGATCAATTCAAGACCGGCCATGTGCCCGGCCAGCGTA
>JAFARW010000080.1 GCA_019245275.1 Vulcanimicrobiota bacterium | reverse complement strand
ACGCAGCTCCGCGCGCTCGAAGCGGCGCTGATTGCCTTTGTTGCGCTCGCTGCGGATCAGGCCTTTGGCTTCGTAGAAGTGGATCGTTGACACGGCGACGCCGCTGCGCGTCGCGACCTCGCCCACCGTAAGCAAATCGGACATGGTTATTGACCTCAACTATACTTGAGGTTGTAAGGTTGCACCATGGATTCATGGTTTGAGGCGGGCCACGTTGCGATTGTCACCGGTGGCTCCAAAGGTCTAGGCAAGGAAATCGCGCGCGAACTGCTGACGCGCGGGCTGCACGTCATCATCGACGGCCGCGACGGTCGCCTCTTAGAAACCGCTGCAAAAGAACTGCGCCAGGGCGGCGACCTTATCACGATCGCTGGTGACGTAAGCGACAAGGAGCATGCGCACGCGTTGATCGCAGCCGCGCGCGAGTTAGGACGCTTGGATCTCTTGGTCAACAATGCGTCAACGCTCGGCGAGGTGCCACTGCCACGAGTCGATGAGCTCACAAAAGGGACTTTCGAGCACATCTTCGACGTGAACGTTTTTGCGCCGATTCATCTCATGCAACACGCGCTTCCGTTAATGCAGCAAAGCAGCATTGCAACGATCGTCAACATCACATCCGATGCGGGCGTCGAGGCGTATCCAACCTGGGGCGGCTATGGCGCGTCGAAGGCTGCACTCGAGCACATCTCGCGTGTGCTAGCGGCTGAGCTAGAAAGCCCTTCGATCCGCGTACTCGTTGCCGATCCCGGCGACATGAACACGCAGATGCATCGCGATGCGATTCCCGACGCGGATCCAAGCGAATTGCGCAACCCGGCTGATTCCGCGCGTGCGCTCTTGCAAGCAATCGCGGAAATGAAAGAGCCGTACGGGCGCGTTCGGCTGGCCGATTTGGTTCTCGCATGAGCGCCGTTCTCGCGCCTACCGCAACCTTGGTCGACGCCATCGCGCCGCCCGAACGTCGCGGCGTCGAACGCGACGGCGTACGAATGTTGGTGACAGATCGTGAGAAGCGCGAGCACCGTCATGCGCGCTTCTTCGATTTGCCATCCTTCCTGCGCGCCGGCGACCTGCTCGTTGTGAACGACTCGTCAACCTTGCCGGCGGCGATTTCGGCGCAGCGGCAGAACGGCGAATCGCTGATGCTGCACATCTCCACGATGATCGGCGGCAGGCTTTGGATGGTCGAGCCGCGCGGACAAATCACGGCTGGAGAAGAGCTTCAGTTGCCGGGCGGCGGTCGCGCGACGATTCTGGCGCCGGTCGAGCCGGAGCGGCCGCGCGTCTGGTACGCCTCCTTTCAGCTTCCCCTCCCAATGAGCGCCTATCTAATGAAGAACGGCGAGCCGATCCGCTACGGATATGTCGCGGCTCACCTCCCGTTGCAGGATTACCAAACGATATTCGGGCGCGAACCGGGTTCGTCTGAGATGCCATCGGCTGCGCGCCCGTTCACGCCACGCGTCCTGCATCGACTTCAAGAGCTTGGCGTCGAGTTTGCTCCTATCACGCTCCACTGCGGGGTTGCGAGCTTTGAAAAGCCGGAGCGCCCGTCGATCGAGCGTTACTCGGTTTCGTCGCGGACGGCGGCCGCCGTGAATTGGGCTCGGAGAGAAGGCCGGCGCGTCGTTGCAATCGGCACGACCGCATTACGCGCGCTCGAGAGCGCATTGCAAGACAATGAGGTTGTCGCATCTTCGGGCTGGACGGACCTGATCATCGACGAGCGATCATCGGTGAAGTCGGTTGACGCGATTCTGACGGGTTTTCATGACGAACTCTCAACGCACGAGTCGTTGCTGCACGCGTTTCTAGATCGTGAGCTTCTCTCGTCGGCATACGAGGAAGCTGCGGAATGCGGTTACTACCAGCACGAATTCGGCGATGTCCACCTGATTCTATAAAGCAAACGTAGGCGGATTCCACCCGGCCTGGCCGAAATGCCGACGCCGATGGCCGAGCAAAATGCTAAGCCGACGGTGGCGATCGTCGCAACGGTGATTTGGGGAATGCTTTTGATTCCCGGCCTTCTTGGCGCGCTGTTGTCGCCGATGATGTTTGACGCACCAGGTTCGATAAACAACCCGGCCGCGTGGGCCAACATGCTGATCATCGTCTCGTTTCCGTGTCTGTGCATTTTGTCAATCATCGGGTCGTGGATTGTATGGCAATGGCACAAACGCGGGGCGACGCGCTCTTCTTCGGTCGTTCAGATCGTGGCCGCTTTGCTGCCGCTGCTACCGGTCGCCTACGTTGTAGGCGCGTTGGTCATCGGGACGGGCCTGCTCTACGCTAGGCATGAGCAGCCGGGATTGCACACCACGATCTTCCATCCGTACACACCGCCTAAGACGACGCGACGAAAACCCTAACCCACCCTCTCATCCAAGCTTAATCCGCTCTCCGGATGTTGTCAGGAATCAGCCCTATTCTAGGGTTGCCATGATTGGAAATTTACAGCTGCCGCAGCCGATCGTCGCGTCGCTGCCGCGCTTCTCCGACCTCATCAAAGCGATAAAACGCCATCGGATGGTGGCAGGCGCAACGGCGCTCTTGCTTATCGTTGCGCTCGTTTCCGGCATCATCTTAAGCGTGCGATCGAGCGCATCGGCTGCCTACGTCACGGCGCCCGTCGTGCAGCAAGACCTCACGCAAAATGTGACCGCTTCGGGTACCGTCAATCCGCAAAACACGATCAACGTCGGTACGCAAGTCTCCGGAACGATTTCCGCAATCTACGTCGATTACAACAGCCGTGTCAAAAAGGGGCAGCTCTTAGCGCGGCTCGATCCGACGCAGTTGCAAGCCCAGATGCAGCAGGCCCAAGCATCGCTCGCACAAGCCGAAGCGCAGGCTGCGGCCGCGCAAGAGACCGCGAACGGTAACTCGACGGCAATCTCCGTCGCGCAAGCGAATAGCGCTGCGCAAGCCGCGAATGCGCAAGCCGCTCAAGCGGCGATCGAAACGGCCGATGCCAACATCACGAAGTCGCAAAGCGCTGCGCAGGTCGCCAACGTCACCGTCCAGCGCGACAAAGCGCTGCTGGCGCAAGGCTACATTCCGCGCAGTCAATACGATACGGATCAATCAAACGCCGTCGCGGCCGAAAGCGCACTCAAATCCGCGCAAGCCGCCTCCATTCAAGCGCGTGCGCAAGCCAGCGCGGGCGCGAGTCAGGCTGCAGCGAGCAGCGACCAAGCCGCGCAAGCGGCCTCGACCGCCGCCGGATCATCCGACACCGCGCAAGGCGCGCAGGCAGCCGTTGGTGCAGCGCAAGCGCAAGTTGCCCAGGCGCAATACAACCTCGATCGCAGCGTGATCACCTCGCCGACAAACGGCACAGTGATCAGCCGCAGCGTTTCGGTAGGACAAACCGTCGCCGCGAGTTTACAGACGCCGACGCTCTTTACGATCGCGCAAGACGTCCGCAAGATGGAAGTCGACATCGCGGTCGGCGAGCCCGATATCGGCAACGTCCGTTCGGGCGATCCGGTCAGCTTTAACGTCTTGGCATACCCGAATGAAACTTTCCGCGGCGTCGTCTCGCAAGTGCGCGAGAATCCGACGACCGTACAGAACGTCGTGACCTACACCGTCATCACGCTGGTGAACAACCCGCAGAATAGATTGCTCCCCGGCATGACGGCCAACGCCACGATCGGCGTCGCAACGGCGCACAACGCGCTCGTTGTGCCGACGCAAGCACTCGCATTCCGGCCGTCTACTGCCCGTGGTAATTACCGTCATGGCACCTCCGCCGCTCACGTTGCATCAGGCGGCGCGGGATCGCCGTGGGGACAGACGGCCGCGGGTGCCGGCGGGAGCGCCGCAGCCGGCAACACCGGCGTAGTCTTCGTGCAAAACGGTCGGCAGCTGGCGCCGGTGCGCGTCAAGATCGATCTCGTCAGCGGTACGCAAGCCGCAGTGACGCCGCTGCGCGGAACGCTCGCTGCAGGTAGCAATGTCGTGATCGGATCGTCGAATTCGCAAAGCGCTTCTTCCAGCACGCGCACTTCGAGCGGCCCGGGCGGCCCCGGCGGCATGGGCGGCATCGGAAGGGCGTTACACTAATGGCCGTCGTCAACGTCCAAGATCTGCAGAAGATCTACGAGCTTGGCACGCAGCGCGTCATGGCGCTCGGCGGCGTCAATCTCACGATCGAGCCCGGCGAATTCGTCGCGGTGATGGGACCGTCGGGCTCGGGCAAATCAACCTTTATGCACATCGTCGGGTTGCTCGATGAGCCGACCGCCGGCCGCTACATCTTCGAAGACAACGATGTTTCGAAGTTGAGCGCCGACGAGCGCGCCGACATCCGCAGCCGCCGTCTCGGCTTCGTGTTCCAATCGTACAACTTGCTCTCGCGGACGAGCGCGCTCGAAAATGTCGAGCTGCCCATGATCTATGCCGGCGTGCCCGAGGCGGATCGTAAACGCATCGCGCTCGAGAAAATGGAAATCGTCGGCGTTGGTGCGCTGCGCGACAATATGCCGAATCAAATGTCGGGCGGACAGCAGCAGCGCGTCGCAATTGCGCGATCGCTCGTCAATAATCCTGGCTTGATTTTGGCAGATGAACCGACGGGTGCGCTCGACACGAAAACATCGGAAGACGTCATGCAACTCTTCACGCGGTTGAATGCAGAGCACGGCATTACGATCTTGCTGGTCACGCACGAGCAAGATGTCGCCGCCTATGCAAAGCGGATCGTCTCGTTCCGAGACGGTCACATCATCACCGATCAGCTGAGAGAGAAGGTCGCGGCATGAAGCTTTCG
>JAFARW010000048.1 GCA_019245275.1 Vulcanimicrobiota bacterium | reverse complement strand
CGATCGGCTCGATTTCTTCTGCGAAGTAGCCGCCGCGCTGCGCAGCCACGGCATTCTCTTGGCTCTGCAACGCAAAATCATCGCAATCTTCGCGCGAAATCTTGTAGCGTTCGGCGAGATTCTCGGCAGTGATCGCCATCGGCATATCGTTGTACGAATCGGTCAGTGCTTCCCAAAGCGAATCTTCGAGCTTGCCGGCGCCGAGCGCTAGTCCCTTGCGCGCGCCGCGAACGACGTGCGGTGCTTGGCTCATCGATTCGGCACCGCCGGCGAGCGCGTATGTCGACTGGCCGAGCAATAGCGAATTTGCGGCCGTTAAGATCGCTTGCAGGCCGCTTCCGCACAGACGATTGAGTGTGAGCGCCGGCGTTGCGATCGGAATTCCGCAGCGCAGCCCGACATGGCGCGCGAGATAAATCGCATCGGCGCTCGTCTGCATCACGTTGCCAAAAACGATGTCGTCGATGCGCTCGGCCGGTACGCCGCTGCGCTCAATTGCCGCTGCAGAGGCATGGGTCGCGAGATCCGTTGCGGTCAAGTCCGAAAGCGCGCCGTTGAGATTGCCGAACGGCGTGCGTGCACCGGCAACGATCACGACTTGATTTTGGCTCTGATTATCCCTCAATGTCTTCCTTTCATCAGCGGGGGAGGCAACCAGCGGCAGGGGTCCGTATGAGAACCGCATGCGTGCGACGCGCCCCGCGGCGATCACTCTTGACGCTCGTTCGCTTTCGCCTGCCACAAAGACGGCTCAGATTCTGGAAGCGTTCGACCGGCTAGCCGTTGGAACGTTCTTGGAGATCAACGAAGAGAGTGATCCCCGAGCGCTCCGTAATGAAATGACCCAAGTGCGGCCCGGAAAGTTTTCGTGGGATGCACGAAACCTCGGCGCCGGCCGCTGGAGCGTCCGCCTTGAACGGATCGACGAGGCTGCCCAAGGAGAGCGTTTTCTCGAGCACGTCCCGCCGTTTGCTTCCGGGCGCGCCTCAACGCTGCGCGAACTTTCGGCAAAACTCAGCGAGCGGTCGTATAAGACCGGTGAAACGATCTTTGATGAGGGCGAATTCTGGCCCTATTTGGGGGTCGTCAAGAGCGGCAAAGTCATCTATACGCTGCTCTCACCCGACGGCAAGACGCACACGTTAGGCGAACGGTTGACGCACGACACGCTCAATGAGAGCGGCACCTTCGACGGTGGCGGCGCAACGACGCGCGCCGAGGCGCTGACCGATGTGACGATCGTTACGTTGCCGAGCGAGGCGGTCGTGCACGCCGCACGCGGTGATAGCGAACTCGCGCTCGGCTTTCTTCAGCAGGCCTCACAGGCGCGACGCCGGTCGGTTGATACGATCGCCGATCTTGCGTTCGCGCACGTCCTGCAACGTGTCGCGAAGTTTTTGCTTGGATATGCACCGGCCTCGGTCGGCATGGCAAAGGGATTACCGGGGGTTGAAAATCTATCTCAAGCACAGATCGCCGCGGCAGCCGGCACGGTGCGCGATATGGCGGCGCGTGCGCTCTTGCGATTAAAGAACGCGGGCGCCGTCGAGCTCGACCGCGGCCGCGTTCAGGCGATCGATCGCGCTAGGCTCGAGGCCTTTGCGCACAACGTGCAAGCCCCGCCCGTGTAGCGCGAGCGCCCACATACAGCACCGGCTCCGAGTTCATCGAGGGATGCACGTCGACGAGCCGATCGGCTCCGGGATTTGAGTCGTCGGCATAAACGCGAACGATACCCGGAAACCGCGAGATGAAAGCAAAGAAACCTTTCTGATCGGTGTACGTCTCTTGCGTCGTTTGATTGTTGGCCTCGGCCATCACGCGAACTCCGCACACCGGATGGTTCGTGTTGGCGGTGTACACGTAGCCATGCACGACGCCGGTATTCGAATCGGCAATGGCCGGCATCGCTGAGCCAAAGCAAAACGTCATCATCGATGCGCACGCTAACATGCGAGTTATCATTGCAATCGTTCCTTTCCGAGATTCCTTGGCATTGAAACGCTCCGCGTTGGCTTCGGGTGACGGTCGCTCGCTTCGACATCCAACGCTCGCAGCGCGTCGTTGAAGCTGTGCACGGCGACTATTGTGATGCCCCGCGCGCGAGCAATCTCCGCATAGTTTTCCCGGGGCACGAAAAAAAGCTGCGCCTGCGCGCGTCGCGCCGCAATCAATTTCTGCGTCGCGCCTTCGATCGGCCCAACCGTTCCGTCATAGGAGATCGTTCCCGTCCCGGCGATCCGGTCGATTGAGAGTGGTGGCTCGTTGTGAAGCGTTCGATAAATCGCCAGCGCGAACATCAGCCCGCCGGAGCTCCCGGAAACGTTGAACGGACGGTAGCGGACCGGAATCGGCAATTTGGGCGGTTCGAACTCCGGAAGCAATAAGATGCCGAGCCGCGTCTTGCCTTTCAAAGCAATCGTCGGAAAGTCAGCCGCATGCGTGACGCGCTCGCGCGTATAGATGACGTGCACGATGGCGCCGGGCTTTTGCTTGAAAAGTACATTCGTAATGTCAAAGGTGCTGCGCACGGCTTTCCCGGCGACCGTGCGAATGACGTCGCCCTGCTCTAAGATTCCATGCGCATGCGACATTGGAAGAACTTCGTAGACGATGACGTGCGATTTCGGCGTCGGCACGTGCAGATGTGCTGCGCGTTCGGCCACGAACGCCGCAATCGCCTGACTCTCATCCATGGCTTTGCGCATGCGCCCTTCGAACTGCGGTGGCGTTTCATCACGCGAAAGAACTTCGTCGGCACGCAAAACACGCGTGCCGGGAAGCAGCACGGCTAGCAGCATGATGGGCGTCGTTCGCGTCTGAAGCGTCACGTCGGTCAAGTAAAAATGCTGCGACGGCCACGTGTGGCCTAACACGGTAACGACGCCGCGTAGATCGACGGCCGAGCCCGGCATGATCAACGCATACGGCGTCGGCACAAATGACAGCGCGGCCGCCAAGACGGCGGCCGCACCATAGAACGCGACGCGACGGCGCGTGGGGAAGCGCATCTTATTTTTCGACGAGTTCCACCGAATCGAGAGTTGCAGTTTCTTCGGCGGCCTGGGAGTCGAAAGCGGCACGTTTGCTCTTCGCCGCGGCTTCGGCTAGCGGGGAGGCGGCCGCAGCCGGGCGGGCGGTTAAGGTCTCGCGGCCCTTGCGGACGGAGCCAAGCGCGTTCGAAAGCCGCGCTTCGAGTTCCGCCAAGATTCGGGCGGCGTATTCGTCAGCGCCCACGCGTACCTTATCGGCGCGCGCTTCTGCTTCTTGCAGAACGCTTTCTGCGGTTGCACGCGCACGCTGCACGATCTCGTGCTGGTCGAGGAGCTGCTCGTGCGTCGAGCTCGCTTCGGTGACGATCGCCTGTGCTTTCTCTTGCGCAGCCCGGATCATGCGATCTTGATCTTTCGCGATCGTCTTCGCCCGCCCGACTTCCTCGGGCAAGCTCGAGCGAATCTTCTCGACGAATTCGACCAAGCGTTCCTCGCTCAAAATGCGGTAACCGGCGGGCAGCCACGTGCCCTCGTGAACGTATGATTCCAGCTTATCGAGAACGCGATAGACCGACATGAGCACCTCCCATTACTTTGAGCCGCGCAAGAGAGCACGCTTCGCAGTCATGAAGCGCATTACCGGTTCGGGGACCAGCGCCGCGGCGTCGCCGCCCAGAAAGAAGACTTCTTTGACGAGACTCGAGCTGACGAATGAATATTTCTGATCGGACATTAAGAACATCGTGTCGACGTTGGAGAGCGAACGGTTCATGAGCGCCGTCGACATCTCACTCTCGAAGTCCGAAACAACGCGCAAACCTTTGATGATGACGTCGGCCTTCTTCGCCTTTACGTAGTCGGCGAGCAGTCCACTGAATTCTTCGACCTTTACGTTTGACAGATGCGCGACGGAGTCAGCGATCATTGCTTTGCGATCTTGAAGGTTGAACATCGGCTCACGCTTTTGCGGGTTCACGACGACGGCGACGGTTAACTCCGAGAAGATCCTCGCTGCGCGCACGATCACGTCGAGATGTCCGTTTGTCGGCGGATCGAACGAACCGGGATACACGGCTCGCGGAGAACGCAGCACACCGTTCTTCAACGCATTTTACCCCGGCACGACTTCGAAGAACGCCAGTGCCACATCGCCGTAGACTTCTTCGCGCGTGCAGCGGTACCCCGGTATTTCCGGAAGGAGCATGCGCGCGCTATGTTCCAGGATGATGAGCGCGTCATTAGCCGCGATTTTGCGTTCGCGCAAGAGTTCGAACATACGTAGCGGCACTTCGTCTGCGTACGGCGGATCGGCGAAGATCAGATCGAACGGACCTTGCAAACGATACAGCGCGCGATCGACCGGCGCGGCAACGACCGTCACTTTGCGCGCGACGCCGAGCGTCTGCGCTGTTTCTTCGATCGCTTGCGCCGTTTCGCGATGGCCCTCAACTGAAGTCACCGATTTTGCGCCGCGCGAGGCCGCTTCAAATCCGATCGCACCCGTGCCGGCGTAGAGATCGAGGAAGCGCGAACCTTCGAGGCGGGGAGCGATAATCGAAAAGAGCGCCTCTTTCACGCGTCCCGGCGTGGGGCGAATATTGGGACCTTTCGGAGACGAAACTTTTCGGCTGCGCAACTCCCCTCCGGTTATTTTGATGTTGCTAGAAGGCAATGGGCTCCATCGGCTCGCGGACGCGATCGATCCACGAACTATCGCCTAGCCATTCGTAGCGAATCGTTGAGTACGGCACCGTTCCATAAGATAGCAGCTTATCGTGAAAGGCACGCAGCGAAAAGTTCTTGCCTTCCCGATCTTTGACCAGCCCGAGCAACGTTTCGATCTGCGTTTTGCCGACAAGATAATCAATTGCTTGTCCGGGCCCCATCGCAAAGCGAGTTCCTTCACCGTAGGCGGTGTCGTGATCGATGCCGGCGTTGCGGCTGAAATAGTCGATCGCCTGCGGTAACGACATCGTTCCGGTCGCAAGGCCAACATCGACGCCGATGCGTGTCGCGCGATGACGCATCAAGTGAATAACGGCGGCGCGCCCGGCGGGATCGTGATCGTACAGACCTGCGCGCATCAACATCTCTTCACCGTAGAACGCCCAACCTTCGGCAAAGACGCCGTCGCCTTGCACGTGACGGATGTAGTCGGGATTGTGATACGCGATCGAAAACTGCATGAAGTGGCCGGGGATGCCTTCATGAGCGAGCACGGGCAGCACCGCTTGGCGCGCCTGTGCCGCGAAGAAGCTCGTATTCTTCGGATCGTAATCGGGCACGAAATAGAAGCCGCTTGGATCTTTGTCAAAGACGCCGGGCGGGTTCATAAAGCCGCCGGGATTTGTCGCGGCTAGCGCCTTCGGCAATTCGACGATGCGAAATGCGCCGAGGTAGTGCGGAACATCAACCAGTTGGTGCGCGGCGATAAACGCACGCACCCGCGCGGTTTGATTTTCGTAGAATTTGAGGAATGCCGCTTTGTTACGAAATGCCGGCTGGTGAACGGCGCCTTTTTCATAACGAGCGTGGCTGACTTCCCACTGCTCGAGCGCGCGGTCGCGCACGAGTTCGAGTTCGCCGATATTGCGAACTTGTTCGCTTGTGTACGGCAGAAGCAACACGCGGCGTAGGTACCAATCATATTGGTCTTTGCCGACCGCAAAGCCGCCTTCGTGCCATTGTGCAAGATGCGCGTCGACCCAGCGCTTGTAATCGTGCAGGGCGCTGAGCGCATCGGCTTGCGCAGGCTTTAGCTGCGCTTTGAGCGCGGGGGACGCCGTCTGGGCAAGCGCATCGAGGCTCGTTGTAAACAACGCATCGCCCGATGCGATATCTTCGGATGCGACTTTGCCGAATTCTCGGACGGTGTCTGTTAGATTCGCTTTGCCCTGGTCGAGAACACGGCGACACTCGTGAAGCCGGCCGATCGCATCGCGTACGCGCACGCTAACCGGTGCGAACGGTTTCTTCAGGAGACTAAAGATGCCGTTGCTGCATTCGCCTTCGTAGACACTGGGGTTGCGCTCGTTTGGCTTGAGCACCGTCTCCGTCCACCACGCGCCCTCGATGTTTGCGCGCAGCAGAAGATAGTTAACCTGATCGTGCGCACTCGCACTCGCGGGCGGCACCAGCTTGGCAAGCTCATCGCGGAAGTCGTGCAACTTTTGCAAGTAATCATGCTCGGCGGCAGGCGAAAAATCAGCGAGTTTGTTATCAGCCGTATGTAAACCGGCGTCCGTCGAGCCCGCTGGATCGACACTATACTCATACGTGATCAGCCGGTGAGCTAAGTTTTCTAAGACGCTGCCGTAATACGGCTGCGTTTGCGCGCCTGCGGATGTCCCGGCCATGGCGATTAAGAGCAAGCTGAAAAGCAGTCGCTTGGCCATGCGCGCGGGTTCTACGTGGTTAAGTCTGCCCCTGGATAGTTTGGCTGGTTTCCTACGGCACTACGCGGCCTATGCGACCCGTGGTCCCCGCCGTGAACCAAAGATTCCCATCTGAGCCAGCGGTGATATTATAAGGGTGGTCGAGGGCCGTCGGCGCGGAAAACTCGGTGACAGTACCCTTCGGCGTGATCCGTCCGATTTTACCCACACCTTCGGTGAACCACAGGTTGCCGTCAGCCCCTGCGGCGATGCCACTCGGAATGCTGTGAGGCGTTATCCCGGCGGCGAACTCCGTTATCGTTCCATTGGGCGTGACGCGCCCAACTTGGCTGTGTTGCGGGTCGCTTTCGACAAACCAGACATTCCCATCCGGTCCGGGCGTGATAATAAATGGTGCACTAAGCGGCGTCGGGACCGGATATTCGGTGATCGCTCCGCTCATCGTAATCCGACCAATCTGGCTATTACATGCGTCAGTAAACCACACATTGCCGTCGGGTCCCGCCGTAATGGCTTCAGGACAAGCCTGTGACGTCGGGATCAAATATTCAGTAATGGTGCCTG
>JAFARW010000194.1 GCA_019245275.1 Vulcanimicrobiota bacterium | reverse complement strand
GGGATGGATCCCCAAGACGTCGCGCATGCGTTCGATCGGTTTTATCGCGGCGCGGCACGCACTGAGGCGGAAGGTTCCGGCCTCGGTCTCTCGATCGCGAAGATCGCGGTCGAACGCGCCGGCGGAACGATTGCAATCGACAGCACGCCGGGCCGCGGCACCGCCGTCTCGCTGTGTTTGCCCGTCGTTAATATATCTTAACGAAGGGCAGCCTCAGCGTTTTCCAGGAGACGATGGAAGATGCGTTACCTTGTGCTGGCCACCGACTTCGATGGAACGCTCGCGCACGATAGTCGAGTTGACGAGAGCGCACTCGATGCGCTGAAGAAACTACACGAATCAGGGCGGCATATCGTGCTCGTTACCGGTCGGATCTTGCGGGACTTGGAGCGTGATTTTTCCGCTCTGGAGCTGTTTGATTTTGTGGTCGCGGAAAACGGAGCGTTGCTATACGATCCGAAGCGAAAGACGCAGAGGGCCCTTGCGGATCCGGTTTCAGAAGCGCTCGTGCGTCGGCTGCAAGAGCGTGGCGTTAGTCCGATAGAGGTGGGTCACAGCATTGTCGGTACGTGGCAGCCTCACGAAAAAGCAGTGCTTGACACGATTGGCGAGCTTGGTCTTGAGCTGCAGATCATCTTCAATAAGGGCGCGGTGATGGTGCTGCCGAGCGGGATCAATAAAGCAAGCGGCCTAAGCGCGGCACTTGAAACCTTGGGGCTTTCATCACACAACGTCGCCGGAATCGGCGATGCGGAAAACGATCACGCCTTCCTTTCGCTCTGCGAGTGCTCAGCCGCGGTTGCCAACGCGTTGCCGGCGCTCAAAGAAACAGCGGACGTCGTTATGCGCGGCGACCACGGCCATGGCGTTGCGGAATTCGCCCGAACGATGCTTGAAAACGATCTTGCTCGTTTGCCCGTGCGCGCTGATCGCACGATCGAGATCGGACACGTTGGCGAGCGACCGGTCACGCTGGATCCGTATCTGGAAGGCGCGCTCATTATTGCGGGCACTTCCGGCGGCGGAAAGTCAACTGTCGCGGTGACGATCATCGAGCGGTTGATCGAAGCAAAATATCAGTTGTGCGTGGTCGATCCCGAGGGTGATTACGATGTGCTAGAGGGTGCTATCGTGTTAGGCGACGCCGACGATGCGCCGAGTTTCGATGAAGTTGATGAGATTCTCGAGCGGCCGGATCAAAGCGGCGTCGTCAATTTGCTCGCGCTTGGGATGGAGGAGCGCACCAAATATTTTGCCGAGCTTCTCGGCCGCTTGCAAGCGCTGCGGGCGAGGTATGGACGTCCGCACTGGATCGTGCTGGACGAGGCGCACCACCTGGTTCCAAAAGGGCATGACATTGGGCTACCGACGGATGCGTGGAGCTTGATGTTGCTCACCGTTGATCCAGCGATGCTCTCTGATGAGGCGTTGGGCACGGTCCGCGCGGTTATTGCGGTTGGGGAGAAGCCGGGGGAGACGCTCCGCCGCGCCGTCGGCGATCGCGCTGATGTAACGGCGCCTTCCGATCTCCCACAGCTTTCTGTTGCGCTTTGGAAGGCAAGCGCCCCCGATCAGGTTACCGTCTTGGACGTGCACGAGCCCCGCGATAAGAAGAAGCGCCATCGGCGAAAGTATGCAACCGGAGATCTCGCTCCTGAAAAGAGCTTTTATTTCCGCGGTTCGCACGGCAAGCTCAATCTTCGTGCGCAGAACTTGGAGACGTTTACCCAACTCGCGCAAGGCATTGACGATGAGACCTGGCAGTACCATTTGGCAAATGGCGACATCGCGCGCTGGTTTAAAGAAATGATCGACGACGAGGATTTAGCGCGCATCGCCGATCGTGCACAATCAATGACGCCGGCCGAAAGTCGAAAGCGATTGATTGATGAGATCGAAAAGCGCTACACAGCCCCAGCCACATGACGGCACAGAGCGTGGCGTGTGTCTAGCGCTACTTTCATCGAACGCATCCTGATCGCATTGCTGCTCGGCATTGCAATCGGCATTGAGCGGCAGTGGCGGCAACGAATGGCGGGTTTGCGCACGAACGCTCTAGTCGCCGTCGGCGCCGCGCTGTTTGCCTCGATTTCGATCTTGATGAACGCCACGGTGAACCCGACGCAAGTCGCCGCCTACATCGTTTCGGGCATCGGCTTTTTAGCAGGCGCCGTCATCTTTAAGGAAGGCTTGAGCGTGCGCGGACTGAACACGGCGGCGACGCTTTGGGCCACAGCGGCCGTCGGAACGCTGAGTGGCTCAGGCTTCGTCGTTCAAGCAGCGATCGGCGCGATCGCGATTGTCAGCGCCAATGTTCTCTTGCGCCCAATTGTGCAACGGATCAACCGCCAACCGCTGGATCAAAGCGAACTCTCTCAGGTGTACGAAATTGCAGTGACCTGCTCGGGACAATATGAGGAAACCGTGCGCGCCAGCGTACTGGCGCAGATTCGCAGCACAACTTTGTTGCTGCGCTCACTTGAAAGCCACGACGTAGATGCACAGCGCGTACAAGTCAAAGCGGTTGTCGCGGCTAGCAACCGAGCCGATTCGAAGCTTGAGCGAATCGTCGGTCGCCTGAGTTTGGATCCGACAATCGTCGCCGCAAGCTGGCAACTTACATCGGTGGAGAGCGCCGAGACCACAGGCGATCCTGAAGAGTAAGCGCCCGTGCGCGTCGCCGTCGCAAGCGAGCGGAATCCCTCAATTGCGATTTGGATTCCGATGCACAGCAAGATGAATGCGGATAACCGCAGCAAGACGCTGACGCCCGTTGGTCCCAAGCGCTTGAAGATGCGCTCGGCACGGCTGTAGCAGACGTAGACTATAAGACACACGATCGCGATGGCGACAACAGCGCCGATTGTTTCGAGAATCTCCGCAGTTCCACCGTAAGGCAGATCGCTCCCGAGCGCAACCAACACCGCGATTGAACCTGGCCCGATGGTGAAGGGTAGCGTCAGCGGATAAAATGCGCCGCGGAGGATTGTGTCAGGCGAGACAGTGGGCGCGTGACGCTGAAATTCCCCCTCACCTTGATTCAGTAATCGCCAACCCGCGTATCCGATCACGGCAGCTCCTGCGATCTGTACTGCCGGCAGACTCAGCCCGAAGAATTTCAAAACGTATGGGCCTACGACCAGCGACGCAACCGCGAGAACGAAGGCGTTGATCGCAACTCGACGCGCTAGGCGCGCCGTCGTCGGGTCGTCGAGGTCGCCGGTGTACTCCAGGAAGATCGGCGCCATGCCGAGCGGATTGACGATTGGAAAAAGCGCCAGTGCGACAAAAAGGAAGCCGTGAACGAACGACCCACCTGCGAATTCCCTGATCGCACTTAGTGTTAGGTGCATCTGTCACGCTGAGCAATCATCTGTGTCACCCTGAGCTTGTCGAAGGGCCACCGTAACCCTGTGTCACGCCGCTACGAAGGGAAAGTCGCAACCGCAGTCGCTAACTCCCGCTTCAATGGCAAACGTGCAGTTGGCAAACGATCAGCTCGAAATCAAGCTGTCTTTGCTCGATCAAATGCTGGCATTTCGCGGATCGTTCACCATTCCGCTCTCGCACATCATCAACGCGTATGTGAGCAATTTCAAAGATTTGGAGCTTCAATTCCGGCTTAGCGGAATCAATGTCGGGCTGGGAAGACAAGCCGGCATCTTC
>JAFARW010000020.1 GCA_019245275.1 Vulcanimicrobiota bacterium | reverse complement strand
GCGAGCTCGCAGTAGAGTGCACGATACCGCTCATGCAACGTCGCCGAGGCCCGCGGCGCCCCGAGCTCGAGCTCCATGGAATCCGTTTCTTCATTTTGTCTTAACGTCGTTCCTACGCCGGACGGGCGTTCGTCCGAGCGGATTTGCGATAGCAGATCGTCAGCATGACGACGCCAATGACGATCATCGGCAATGCAAGCAATTGCCCGCCGGTGATTCCGGCGACGACGATGTCCGGTTCCCGCCAAATCTCCGCAATCGAGCGCGTGATGCCGTAAAGCGTAAACCACGACCATGCGACGACTCCGTCCGGTGGTCGCGACCGATAGATCAACAAGACGATCGGCAGCGTCAGAATGTCGAGAATCGCTTCGAAGATCTGCGACGGATAGCGGTAGCCATCCGCATGAGTCGGAAAGAGAATGCAGTAGGGGTGGTCCGGGCGGCACAGACGCCCCCATAGTTCATCGTTGATGAAGTTGACGACCCGCGTCAGCGCGATTCCGATCGGCAGCAATACGACGACTTCGTCGCCGAGCCGGTTGAACGAGAGTCCGGGATGTTTGCGAAGGAAGAGTAGCGTCGCAAGAATCACGCCGACCAGCGCACCGTGAAATGCCATTCCGCCGCTCCAAACGGCAATGAAGTTGATCGGATGGCTGAAATACTCGGCGGCGTTATGCTTCGAGATCATGTCCGCGATGACAAAGAGGGCACGGCCGCCGACAAGGACGCCGACGAGCGCATAGACGAGGAAATCTTGTATCTGGTCGCTCGTTAATCCGAGCCGCGCGCGTCCGCTACGCCGATTCATCCACAAGTAGACGCAGATGAATCCGATCAGGTAGGAGATGCCGTACCAATGGATAGGTACCGGGCCGATATGAAAGGCAATCGACGCCGAACCATCCGCCGGAAAAGGATAGCGAAACCAATGGTTCATCTCCGCGCCATCATTTGCAAAACAAATGTTGGGGCCTTCCGGCTGTCGTAACAAAGCCGCGTGCACCCGGAGTTAAATATTGCGACGGCGTTCTTAGCAGGACTGATCTCCTTTATCTCGCCGTGCGTGCTGCCGCTCGTTCCAGCCTACCTTTCCTTCTTGACCGGTTCGACCGTCGAGGAATTGCGCGTAGAGCAGCAGGCGGCGGCACGAGCCCGCGTGATCGCGCACTCAGTCGCATTCATCGTCGGATTCACCGTCGTCTTCGTTGCGCTCGGCGTGCTTTCAAGCGCCTTCGGCGGCGTCTTCGCGCAAAACAAGATTTGGATCGCACGCATCGGCGGCATCATCATCATCATCTTAGGCCTCAACATGATGGGGGTGCTGCGCATTCCATTCCTGATGATGGATAAGCGGCCGCAATTTCGCAGCGTCAACCGCTCTTACGCGGCGTCGGTCGCGGTAGGTGTCGGCTTTGCGGCCGGATGGTCGCCATGCATTGGGCCGATTCTGTCGGCGATTCTCTTGATCGCGTCGCAGCAGCATACCGCTGTCGCGACCGGCTACATGCTGGCGTACTCCGCTGGACTAGCCGTGCCGTTCTTCATAGTCGCGTCGGCCTTTAACCGTTCGCTCGCGTTCTTGAGCCGTATCAAACGGTTCTTGCCGATCATCGAATTCATCGGTGGCCTGATCTTGATCGGCGTCGGAATCGTGCTGATCACGAACCTCTTCGATAAGATTGCAAGCTGGTTCTACTATTTCGTACCGCAGCCGAAGCTCTGATATCTCGTTTCTGATCGTCGCGGCGCTCGTGCTCGTCGCCGATCAAGTGACGAAGCGGATCGTCGTCGCAACATTTCTGCCGGGCGAAAGCCGGTCGGTGATCCCGAACTTCTTGCGCTGGACGTTCGAGCAAAATCAGCACGGCGCATTCGGCCTCTTCGGAAGTTCCCGCATTTTACTGATCGCAATGGCGCTCGTTGTGCTGACGATCTTTTGGCTTTCGTTTCGCGACGCGACCCGCCACTCGGTTACGGCGCGGATCGCCTTCGGTCTCATTCTAGGCGGCGCGATGGGAAACATCATCGATCGCCTGCACTACCAGTATGTGATCGACTTCGTCGATTTTTATCGAATTTGGCCGAACGTGTTCAACGTCGCCGACGCCTGCATCACGGTCGGCGTCATCCTGCTCCTGCTCTCCTCGCTTGCATCACGTCGTCACGCCTGAAGAGGCGGGGCAGCGCGCCGACCGCATCGTCGCGCAGCTTGCGGGCGCGCCGCGATCGCTGGTAGCTGCCGCATTTAAGGAAGGCCGCGTCACGCTTACGGGCGATGCGATCAAAGGCTCGGCGACGCTAGAAAGTGGAGACGAAATCGAGTTCACGCTTCCGGAGCGGCCCGAGCTGGAAGTTCGACCCGAAGCGATCGATGTGCCGATCCTCTATGAGGACGATGCGCTTCTCGTCGTCGACAAACCCGCGGGAATGACGACGCATCCCGCGCGCGGGGCGACGAGCGGAACGTTGCTGAATGCCTTGATCGCGCACACCGGGACCCTGCCCGGCGACCCGTTGCGAGCCGGACTTGTGCACCGGCTCGACCGCGACACTTCCGGGCCGCTCGTTGTCGCCAAGACACCGCACGCCCTGACCTCCCTCGGCAAAGCGATTGCGCGGCGTTACGTGCAGCGCGAATATCTTGGCCTCGTGACCGGCATTCCACAACATGCGAGTGGAACGATCGACGGTCCGATCGGACGCGATCCACGCAACCGGCTCAAATATGCAATCGTCGCCGATGGTAAGCCGGCGGTTACGCATTACGCATTGCGCGAACGTTTGCAGAGCGCTACCGAACTGCAATTCACTTTGGAGACCGGGCGGACGCACCAGATTCGCGTCCACATGTCGGCCCTCGGCCATCCATTGATCAACGATCCCCTATACGGCCGCACCGATCATCGCTTTGCATTGCCCGGTCAAGCACTACACGCATGGCGGTTAC
>JAFARW010000146.1 GCA_019245275.1 Vulcanimicrobiota bacterium | reverse complement strand
GCGGGACAACGCGTGCACGTTCTCTCGCTCAATAAAGACGCCGAAGTTTTGGCCGACGGCGGAGACCATTTGTTGATTGCAGTTGGTGCGATGCGCACGACCGTCCCGAAACGAGATGTGCGTTTGATCGGCGATGCTCCGGCGAAGGTGCGTACCGGCCCGGCCGCGGGCGCTGCTTCGCTGGGCGCAGCGACGACCGTTCCAACGGAACTCGACGTGCGCGGCAAACGCTTTGTGGAGGCGGAGCCGATCGTCGAACGATGGATAGACGAAGCAGTGTTAGCGGGGCATTCTCCGCTGCGGCTCATTCACGGCAAAGGCACCGGCTTGCTCGGGCGCGGGTTGCAGCAATATCTGCGCGAGCATGCCGCCGTCAGCGCCGTGCGCTACGGCAACGAAGATGAGGGAGGCAGCGGCGTGACGATCTTTGAACTGCGCTAGCGCCGTGACGCGAGAAATGCTGGTCGACGGATGCGACCATATCGAATCGGTGGCCGAACTCGACGCGCTCTTAAAAGAGAAGCGTCCGCTACGCGTCAAGCTTGGTCTCGATCCAACGACGTCAGATCTCCATCTTGGACACGCGGTCGTTTTGCACAAACTGCAGCAATTCGTTGAGGGCGGGCACCAGGTGACGCTGATCATCGGCGACTTTACGGGGCGCATCGGCGATCCGTCCGGTCGCAATGAAATGCGACCGGCGTTGAGCGAAGATCAGATTCGCGCAAATATGACGACTTACGCGGATCAAGCCGGCAAGGTTCTGGATATGGAGCGGGTCAGCGTTCGCTACAATTCGGAGTGGCTCGCAAAACTGACGCTATCAGACGTATTGCGTCTGCTCTCGCAAGTAACCGTCGCGCGCATGCTCGATCGAAACGATTTTGCACAACGTTATCGTTCGAACGAACCGATCGCGCTGCACGAATTCCTCTACCCGATTGCGCAGGCCTACGATAGCATCGCGATTCGTGCGGAGATCGAGCTCGGCGGAAACGATCAGCTTTTTAACCTGCTGATGGGCCGTCAATATCAGGGGCAAGCGGGCCAACGCGAGCAGATTTGCATGACCGTTCCGCTGCTCGAAGGCCTCGACGGACAGAAGAAGATGTCGAAGACCGCCGGCAATTACGTCGGCGTTACGGAAGATGCGCGATCGCAATTCGGAAAGTTGATGCGCATGCCGGATGAGTTGATTCCTCGTTACGCTCGCTTGGCGGCCTTTCGTTCGGAGGCGGATTGCGTTCAACTGGCGGCGGCTCTCGGCAGCCGCTCGGCGCGTCCGATGGATGAGAAGAAGAAACTCGCTGAAGAGATCGTGGCGCGCTACCACGATGCCGGCGAAGCAAAACGTGCGCGGGAGTATTTCGAGCAAACCGTGCAACGGCGCGAATTGCCGACGGATGATGTGCGCGAGGTCACACTCGGCAACGCTCGCCGCGTTTCGGACGTGCTCGTCGCTGCCGGCCTTGCCGAATCGAAGCGCGCTGCCGAGCGTTTGATCTTGGGTAACGGTGTCAAAGTGGACGGCGTCGTCGTTAGCGATCCGCGTGCGCCTTGGACGCACAGCGAACCCGTGACGCTCTCGGTCGGCGCCCGGCGCTTCGTGCGGGTCTTGCCGAATCGATGACTAAAGACGACCGCGTGGCGCAGACCTACTCAGCCATGCCCCCGATCGAAGGGCGAAAGTTCACCTGCAAGCGTTGCGGCCGTGTCTACGCCTATCCGGAAGTCAACGGCGGGCCGATTCGCTGCGAGTGCGGCTGGTGGTACTGGAACGACCACGGCAAGATCAGAGACGCGTTCCGGCAGCGCATCGATCCCCCGCCGTCTTAAGGGCGTTCTTCGGCGCGCGCCTCACGCAGGCGCTGGACGAGGCGCTCGACTTCTTGCGAGCTCAGGACGTACGTCTTTTTGCAGAACTCGCACGTCGCTTCCGTCTGCGGACGTTCGGTCGCCATTTTAAGTAGTTCGTCCTGACCTAATCCCAGCAGCGCGAGACGTACTTTTTCACGCGTGCAACGGCACGCGAAACGCACGTCGAACGTGCGCCGGTTTTTTAGCGCGATCTCACCTGAGATTGCGGTGATCAAGTCGAGTGCGGAGGCGCCTTCCGAAATCTGTTGTGTCACCGGGCGCAGATGCGTCGCGCGTTCTTCCAAATCGGCAATCGCGCGCTCGTCGGCGCCTGGTAGAACTTGCGCAAGCACGCCACCGGCGGCAGCAATTCCATCCGGTTTCGCTAACACGCCGAGCGCAACCGCGGACGGAATCTGTTCGGATTTGAGGAGATAAGCCGCTAAGTCGTCGCCGATCTCACCGGTCGCCAGCGGCAC
>JAFARW010000123.1 GCA_019245275.1 Vulcanimicrobiota bacterium | reverse complement strand
CGAAGCCGGCGCCCGGCCACGCATTCGTGCAATCGTTCGATGCGCTCGAGTTGCGCTCGATGCGCGCGCTCTTAGACCGCTAAGCTTCCTCGCGATCTTGAGCGTCGAGGTTCGTTTGGCGCTCCTTTAAGAGCCATCGGTTCGCCGCTTCGCGCTGCGTCTCAGTTACGCGCTTGTGCAACCACTCCAGAATCTCTTCATCGTTAGCATGCGCGCGCAGCGCCTCCTCAAACTCCTCGGGCCGGATTCCCCAACGCTCGAAGACGCCGCGATCCATCGGACAAGGATAGATGTAGTCGTGGATCGTCCCGGCGGCCGCAGCGCGGGCCTTGTCGATCACGCGCGCGAGCCACAAGAATCCGTCCAGGGCCTGCCGGCCGCGCCTTGGGAACGTCTTGCCGTCGCGAAAATCGGTCGGCATTATCTCGTCGCGCGGATGCGATAGATCGCATCCGCCTCGTCGTCGGCAACAAAGAGATCGCCCTGCGGTCCGACCGCGACGCCCGTCGGGCGCCCGATACGATCGCCCGTAGCGCTTTGAAAGCTTCCAACGAACTCGGTCCACTGTGTATTCGGATTGCTCCAATCGGCCGGCTTTTGCGGCGTATCGCCACGCATGGGCACGAACGTCACACGCGGCGGAACTGGCGGCTGATGCCACGAGCCGTGCATTGTAACAAACGCACCACCCCAATAGCGCCGCGGAAAGATATGCCGGCCCGTTGGATTCGACGGATAGAAGACCGCGCCAATCGGCGTATCGTAAGCAGGGAAGATCACTCGCGGTACAACGGTGGCGGCACAGCTATGGCCGGGTTTGGTTGAACGA
Source organism: Vulcanimicrobiota bacterium (assembly GCA_019245275.1). Taxonomy (GTDB): domain Bacteria; phylum Vulcanimicrobiota; class Vulcanimicrobiia; order Vulcanimicrobiales; family Vulcanimicrobiaceae; genus JAFARW01. Next base: position 7,867 of record JAFARW010000123.1, on the reverse strand, counting down.
TGATTCTCGTAGCAGTACGGCCATCCATAGTCCGGCACTCCAGCATGCAACGTTACGGCATCAAAGATCTCGTACGGATGACCGGGCTCAAGCTCATCTTGCCCCGCAACCCCGGCCCATAAGGATCCCGTCGCCGGGTTGACGGCGAGCGCAATCGCGTTACGGATATGGATCGCGCGTGGGCTAAGGCTACTCCCGTTGGGGTTCATCTGTTGAATCGTCGCCCGCGTTGAATCGAGATCCGGATCGCAGACATTGCATGACGAACCGACGCTCGCGTAGAGCTTTCCATTTGTAAAGGCAACTGTCGTCGTCACGTGGTCGCGCGAGACACCGCTGGTTCTCACCGATGCGATCTTCGCTGGAGTGCCGACAGCATGCACTTGGCCGAGCCGATATGGAAGACGCCAGATGCCGAATTGGCTGCCGATGAAAAGCGCCCCATTCGCGATCGTCACACCCGCCGACGGTGCATCCGCAACATGCACGAAGACTTGCGGACTACCGGCGCGATTCGAGTCGGCATGCGGAATGATGTAGACATCGGAGCCGTTTGTCCCGACGAAGAGATCGCCGTTCGGCGCGGCAACGAGTTCGCGCGCTCCTGCCACCGAACCGATGCGCATTATCTGAAATCCCGATGGAACGCTAAGTGCAGGTGCGGCTGCGCCGCTCACGGAGCAGAAGATGCACAAGAGGCCGACGATCGCCGATAGACCGAGTAGCGCGCGTCGCATGGCCGTACGTTTCCCAGAAAACCTGGTCTTTAACTTGCCGCGGCTGGCAACTGGGCAACTGTGCCGAACATCTCGCGAAAACGAACCGGCGGTAGGTTTGTTTCCGCCGCCAATCGAGAAAGTTGCGGCTCAACAAAATCGCTCGCATCGAGATGAACCATGTATCGGCGCGCAGTCTGATAAGCGGCACTGCAGACGTCGACGGAGCGAACGCGAATACGTCCCGTCGCCGGATCGATGATATCTTCAAGGCGTAACGGCACCGCGCGTCCGTGTGAAAGTGCGATCAGTGCGCCGGTTTCCCCAGAGAGCAGATAGCGCATCGCGCCGTACCCGAGTGCGCGAGCGTATTCGACGTCAAAAGGAATCGGCTGCACGCAGCGCAGCTCGTATCCGATATCCTTCGGAATAACGGTCGCGTCTAGCCCTATTTCGGTGCAGCGTTTGCGAACGGCGTCGCGCAGAACGGAACCGAGCGGAACGTCGGCGAGCCGGACGTGACCGTATGCATCACGCGAAACGCCCTCCAATTCCGACAACGACTCCGGTGAAAGGTGCTCCGCGATGCCTTCGGCCACGATTGCGACCCCATGGTCATATCCCGCCGCGCGCCGCTTAACGATCGCCGCGATGAGCGTGTCGACCACTGGTTCAAGCCGTAACTCTTTATTGCCGAACTCTTCTGGGATCACGGCGAGCTGCGCGCCGGCTGACGCGCACATCCCGACTGCCAGGGCACCCGATTTGCGGCCCATGCTGATGACCAGATACCAGCGATGCGCAGTCCGTGCATCTTCGATCAGGCTCGCAACGACGCCGGCTGCGACCGCGCGCGCCGTCTCGAAACCGAAAGTCGGTGCGTCATCTGGGAGCGGCAGATCGTTATCGATCGTCTTCGGAACGGTAACGACTCCCAAATTCCCCCGCATCTGTGCAGCGATCTTTGAAGCCCCGGACGTCGTATCGTCGCCGCCGATTGCAAGCAAGTAGCGCAGCCCCAATCCGTCCAACGCAGTGACGCAGTTTTTCAGCGACTGTTCGTCCTTCGCCGGATTCGTGCGCGACGTGCGCAACATCGAGCCGCCTGTTGTTTGAACGCGCGCGACGCCTTCAGCACTCAGCTCGACGACTTGCGAGGTCTCGCCACGGACCAGGTGCTGGTAACCGTCGAGAATGCCGATCGTGCGAAGGCCGTTGCGCGCCGCTTCGATCGTCGCAGCAGCGATGACCGCGTTAATGCCCGGCGCCGGGCCGCCTCCAACGAGGATACCGAGAGCGTCCTTACCCATGCGGCAAGGTTACGCGCTCCCAAGAGCAACTCTTTGCTGAGATGCGCCGGCGATATCGCGCGATACTTTGCGACCTCTTCGGAACGCTCGTGGATGGAAACGGCATCGCGGTCGACGGCGCAACTGAATTCCTTGAGCATCTCGCCGGCTTACGGTGGGCCGTCGTCACCTCATGCGGTACGAATTTCGCGCTACGCTTGCTGCGCCAGGCGCGTCTGCCGTTACCACAAATCCTTGTCAGTGCAGACGACGTCGCTGAAACGAAACCGTCCCCGGCCTGCTACGTGCGGGCCGCCGAACTTCTCAGAGTCAGCCCGGAAGCATGTCTCGTCATCGAAGACAGTTCATCTGGAGTTGAAGCCGGTAAAGCTGCCGGAATGGACGTCATAGCTATCGCGCGCCGCGGTCGCACGGCGCTACGTGCCGATAAGACGATCGAGGAACTGCGACAATTGAAGTTCGAGGCCGACCGGACCGGCGAAATCGTCCTGGTTACTGCGGACGAATAGCGGCGAGCCGCACTCCTTCCGACGCTTGCGCTTCGAATTGCTTGAAGTTGTCGGCAAACAAGCCCGCGAGACGTCTAGCGGTCGCATCGTAACCTGCTTTGTCGCTCCAGGCGTTACGCGGGTTCAGCACTTCGTTCGGCACGCCGGGAACCGTTGCGGGAATCTCGAGACCGAAAAACGGCTCGCCCTCGAAAGCGACGTCGCTGAGCTTTCCTTCGAGCGCGGCGTTGACCATCGCGCGCGTGTGCGCGATCGACATCCGCTCTCCAACACCATATGCACCGCCGGTCCATCCGGTGTTGACAAGCCAGCAATCGACGCCATGGCGATCGATTCGCTCGCCGAGCAGATTTGCGTAGACCGTCGGATGGTGCACCATGAACGGGGCGCCGAAACACGTCGAAAACGTTGCTTGCGGCTCGGTGATCCCACGTTCAGTGCCGGCAACTTTTGCCGTGTAACCCGAGAGGAAGTGGTACATTGCCTGATCGCGTGTCAGTTTCGCAATCGGGGGCAGAACACCGAAGGCATCCGCCGTGAGCATGATGATCGTGCGCGGGTGGCCGGCTTTCGATCCAGGCACGATATTCCCGATGAACTCGATCGGGTAGCCGGAGCGCGTGTTTTCGGTCTTCGCTTGCGAATCGAGATCCAGCTGGCGCGTCTTGGGGTCGTAGACGACGTTCTCAAGTACGGTTCCAAAGCGATGGGATGCCGCCCAAATCTCGGGTTCGGCCGTTTTTGAAAGGCGGATGACCTTCGCATAGCAGCCGCCTTCGAAGTTGAAGACACCGTCTTGCGACCAGCCGTGCTCGTCATCGCCAATCAGCGGGCGCTTTGAATCCGCGGAAAGCGTCGTCTTGCCGGTGCCGGAGAGGCCGAAGAAGATCGCGACGTCGCCATCGTGACCGACATTGGCTGAACAATGCATTGGAAGCACGTCGCGCAGCGGCATTAGATAGTTCATCACAGTGAAAACCGATTTCTTGATCTCACCGGCATAACGCGTTCCACCGATCAGAATCATGCGCTTCGCAAAATTGACGAGAATAAAAGTGGCCGAGTTCGTGTGGTCGCGCTCCGGCTCAGCTTGGAACTGCGCCGCGTCGACAACCGTGAAATCGGGCTCGAACTGCGCATCGCTCTGCTCCGGGATGATGAAGAGGTCGCGCGCGAAGAGATTCTGCCACGCGAGCTCGGTCTGAACGCGTACCGCAAGCCGGTAGCGTTCGTCAGCCCCAACGTAGCAATCGAGCGAATAAACGTCCCGCTCCGAGAGATACGCAGCCACGCGATCGTAGAGTGCGTCAAATGCCGCCGCGTCGATCGGTTTATTCGTCTTGCCCCAAGCGATGTGCGCTTCACTCGATGGTTCGCGAACAAAGAACTTGTCGTTCGGTGAACGCCCGGTGTGATCACCGGTGTCGACCAGCAGCTGTCCATCGGCTCCCACGACGCCTTCTTTGCGCGCGAGAGCGTGTTCGTACAGTTCCGCCGGCGATAGGTTTTCGAATATGCGAGCGGCTTTGATTTGGGGTGAGACCGTAAGCATCGCTAGGGACATCCTCCGAAGCCTATTTTTAAAGCAAATTAGGTGCGTGAAAAGGAGTGGCCTGCAGGCGGCAGGCGTCCATCCAGTCTCCTGTAAACTAGGCCCGCGTGTCAAGGCGAAAAGTATCCGTTCGCTTTCCGCTTGCGCTCATTCTTGCAGCGTTGTGCTGCAGCGCATCGGCTGCTCCGCTGCGCGCGGCGCTCGAAGGCGGATTGTATGCGCGCGGCCACTTCGATGGGATTACCGACGTACCGGGCGTGCGTATCGCTCATTTGACGAAAATCGAAGGCCCGAACGTGCGGACCGGTGCGACGGTCATCTTTCCCGACTCCGATCCTTGGAACGTGAAAGTAGCCGCGGCATCAGAACCATACAACGGTAACGGCGAGATGACCGGCACGCATTGGGTCGATGAAGCCGGCTATTTGGAAACACCGATCGTGCTGACCGATACGCTCGACATCGGGCTCGCCGACGACGGCGTCATTACCTGGATGATGCAGCGCTATCCTCAGATTGGCCTCAGCGACGACGTGCCGCTCCCGGTCGTCGCAGAGTGTGACGATCAAACGCTCAACGACATCCGCGGACGCCATATTAGCTCGCAAGACGTAACCGCACTGTTGCGCACTGCCAAGTCGGGACAGTTCTCACGCGGAAGCGTCGGCGCCGGTACCGGCATGGAAGCGTTCGGCTTCAAAGCCGGAATCGGGTCGGCGTCGCGCGTGCTTCCCGCAAAGCTGGGCGGCTATGTTGTCGGCGTGCTGGTTAACGACAACACGGCATCGTCTCGGGCGTTCCTGACGATCGACGGCGTGCATGTCGGCCGAACACTCCGGAATCAATACCTGCCCGTCTTTCCCAAGCGCGCAAGTTTCATCCGATCACGAGGCCGGACGAGTGACGGGAGCATCATCATTGTGGTCGCGACAAATGCACCGCTCGACCATCGGCAGCTGTACGCACTTGCAAAGCGCGTCGAGCTCGGCATGGGCAGAGTCGGCATGACGTCTCACATTGGTAGCGGTGATATTTTCATCGCCTTCAGCACATCCTATTTGTACAAGCGCGACAGAAACTTCAACGTGTCTTCACCCACCGGGCAGCTCGTCGAAGACACCGATGTCCTGAACGAGCTCTATGGAGCTACCGTGGAAGCGACGGAATATGCGATTTACGACGCGCTCTTCTCGGCCCGGACGATGACCGGTCGCGAGGGCGTTACGATTTACGGCTTGCCGGTCGAGCGCGTGATGAAGATGATCCGTGCTGTTCGCACCGTGGAATCCGGCGCCCAGTGACGATCAAGCTTGGCGCCGTCGGACACTTCAGCCTCGCCGTCCGCGATCCGGAGCGCAGCGCCAGTTTTTGGACCAAGAACTTCGATTTTGCGGAAGACTTCCGATTTAAGGACGGCATCGCCGTTAGTAATCGCTATCTCACGATCGCCTTATTTAAAGGAAAGCCGAATTCCGAAGCGCTCGAGCACATGTCGTTTCATCTCAAGAACATGAGCGCGCTGCGCGCCGCGCTCGAGGCGTTAAAGAAGAGCGGCGTTAAGCTCGAAGACCCGGGCGATGAGATCGGTCCCGAAGGACCTGGTTCCCCGCACATGGGGTTATGGTTCCACGATCCCGACGGTTATCGTTGGGAGCTCTCGGTACAAAACGCGCTTAAGAAGAAGCCCCGCCGCTCACCGTCACGACGCGTGCGATAGTATATCGATCACATGCACAACGACGGGCCGCACCGCATCTTCACCGTTCGTCCCGACGAAATAGAAGCGGATCTGGTGCTGCGGCAGCCAGCCGAAATAACTGAAGAAGACGCCGTCCGACCCGGAATGACCGACGCGACTTAGTCTGCCGGAAGCGTCGCGCCTGAAATAGAGTCCGAAGCCGACCTGTGCGCCGCTGTCATCATCTGCCAGCGGCGCCAGCATCAAGCGGCGCACTGCCGGCGAGAGCGAAGAAGTATCTGAAAAAAGATACCTGCCGAAGCGCTGCATGTCATCGAGCGATGATTCGACGCCGCAGCATCCTTGTAAATTCCAATCGTTCGGCGCGATCGATCTAAGAGACTCAATGATTGGCGCCTGCCGCTGACCGTGAAGCGATCCCGCAGCAAACTCAACGTCTGCGACTTTCGAATCAGCAAAGAGCGTGCGCGTCATCCCCGCCGGCTCCCAAATATGAGCACGCAAATACGTTTCCCAATCTTGCCGTGATACATGAGCGATAACCGCGGCGAGAATGCTGTATGCCATATTTGAGTACGCATACTGACCGCGAGGGTGCTTCAGTGGAAGCGCCATGCACTTCGTTAAGAGCTCGGACTCTGACAGCGCCTGAAAATCGTCGCCGCACTCCGCGCGGATGCCGCTGCGGTGCGTCAGCAGCTCTTTGACCGTCGCTGATGCGGCGGGCTGAGCCGCCTCGGGAAGATATTTGGAAACCGGCGCATTCAAATCGATCTTCCCGTCGATTGCGAGTTGCGCGATTGCCATCGCCGTAAAGGTCTTTGCTATCGACCCGATTTGAGCAACGGTCCTGGCCGAAAACGGCGTACTATTCGCCGTATCCGCGATGCCGTAGCCTTTCTTCAAGATCGCTTCGCCGTCGCGCTCGACCACGATGCCACCTGAAAAGCCGCTCTTTGCGGCCGTTGCTAAATATTGATCGAGCGACTGGGCGAGCGAAGGCGCTTGCGCCTCTGCGTTGTTATACGGGGTGCGCGGGCCGGATGTGAAAAATAAAAATGCGGCCACGCCGCAAAGAGTCGTCCTTAGCGTCGCTTTACGAGCCGCTATGCGATCAGCTCGCGTTCGGTTAAGATCCGACGTGGATCGATCAAGTGTTTATTGAGCCCCAGTTTTTCAGCCGGAATGCCGAGCGCAAATGCAACGAGCTGCGGCAGGTGGAACGTCGGCAGATCGGTTCGCCCCCAACGTGCGGCTGCATCCGCTTGGTATCCGTCGAGCGCCAGGTGGCAGAGCGGACACGGCGTCAGCACGACTTCGGCGCCCTTATCTTTTGCAATCCGCATGTTCTGACCGACCATTGAAGTTGCCGTACCGTCCTTTTCGAGCTGGATGTGGAATCCACAGCAGCGCGTCTTGCCGGCGTAGTCGATCGCTTCTCCACCGATCGCCTCAATTACATCCTCTAGTGAATGCGGGTTTCGCGCTGACTCCCAGCCGTTGACTGATTCGGGCCGAATGATGTGGCAGCCGTAAAACGGCGCAACGCGCAACCCGTTGAGCGGCCGCACGACCATCGCGCGCAGCGCGTCGAGGCCGATATCATCGATCAATAGCCAGAGCAGGTGGCGCACGACCACTCCGCCGCTGTACTTAGCGCCGAACTTCCCGAGGATCGCGTTCGCCGAATTCATCCGCTCTTCGGAGTCGAGCAGCTCTTTGTTTGCGGCGCGCATGTGACCCGTGCACGTCGAGCAGATCGTGATGACGTCGTCCAGTCCGAGCGCTTCAGCCTGCGCATACGTCCGCGCGTTCAGCACGCGGGCAATGTCACGGTTCGTGTCGTTGACAACGGAAGCGCCGCAACACGACGCCGCGGTCAGCTCGATCAGTTCGATGCCAAGTTTGTCTGCGAGCAGCATCGTCGAGTTGAAGAGCTCCTTGCACGACTCTTTTGCAACGCAGCCCGGAAAGAAGCCGTATTTCTTCATCTCGGCCGAGTGCGTGCGCCGATGCGCATCTCTTACTTGTTGCTCGGGGAGCAATGCGGTGGTCAAGATACAGGTACCTCACGCGATTCG
>JAFARW010000099.1 GCA_019245275.1 Vulcanimicrobiota bacterium | reverse complement strand
GCACGTCTTACAGTGCACGCAATTCGTGAAGTTGATCTGCAATCGTCCGTCGATTGAGCCGTCGGTGCGCTCGAACAGCGGCTCATAAACCTTTGCCGGGCAGAAATATTGGCACGGGTTACCGTACTCGACCGTGCAGCGATCGCGGCAGACGTTCGTGTCGGCAACATGCAGGTGACACGGCTGATCTTCTTCATGCATCGTGCCACTGTTGTAGACATCGGTGAGCTTATCGAACGTCAAGACGCCGTCGATCGGAGCGCGCGGCGTTTCGGGCGGTTTGTAACCGGCCTTCTTCATGCGCTCGTATCCCGCTTCACCGTGCAAACGGTCCCGCACGCCGAAGCCACGACCGCCGCTGACCATACCGAGGCCAACATTGAGCATGCCGGCGATCAACCCGCCTTCGAAACCCTGGTGAAAATTACGTGCTGCGCGCAACTCATCGTAGGCCCAAGACCGACGAAAATCGTCTTCGTATTCGCGTAGCGCATTGGCGTCGCTGTTGCCGGCTTCGATTGCATTGTAAGCGGTCTGCGCGGCGAGCATGCCGCTTTTCATCGCCAGGTGAATACCCTTGAGGCGCATCCCGTTCAAGAATCCGGCCGTGTCGCCAATCAACATCAGACCATCCGAGTACAGGCGCGGCATCGCGAAGAGGCCGCCCTCGGGAATCGCCTTTGCTCCGTAACGCAATAAGCTCGCACCCTCAAGCATTGCGCGCACGGCGGGATGCGTTTTGAAGCGCTGAAACTCGTTGTGCGGATCGGTCGTCGGATCGCGGTAGTCGAGGCCGGTGACGAATCCGACGTCGAGCACGTCGTTTGCCATGCCATAGATAAAGCCGCCGCCGAACGTCTGCGGCGGTAGCGGAAAACCGAGCGTATGAATGACACTTCCGGCCTTTACCCTGCCGGGCGGGCACTGCCAGATCTCTTTGACGCCCGCAGCGTACACGGTCGGCTCGCGCCCTTCATCGAGTTTGAGTCGCGCAATCGCCTGCTTCGCAAGCGTTCCGCGCGGCCCTTCGCCTAAAATTGTTATTTTGGCAAGCAGATCGGCACCCGGTTCGTAGTTCGATTTCGGTTGCCCGTGCCGGTCGAGCCCCTTGTCGCCGGTGCGCACGCCGATCACGCGGTCGCCGTCCCAAAGCAACTCTTGACCCGGAAATGCCGGAAAGACATCGGCGCCAAAACTCTCGGCGACCTCACCCATCCACTTGGCGATTTTCTGCAGCGAGCAGACATATTTGCCGGAGTTGTTCATCATCGGCGGGACGATTGGAGCCGCCAGTTTGCCGCGCGTTGTCAGGAACCACAACGCCTCACTGGTCACTTCCGATTCAACCGGCACATCTCGCGAACGCCAATCCGGTAGCAGTTCATCCAGCGCGCGCGCATCTAAGACCGCGCCGGAGATCCCGTGACTTCCGATGTCGGCGCCTTTTTCGATGACCATCACGGAGATTTCGCGACCGTTTTCCTGCGCGAGCTGGCGCAACCGAATCGCACCGGCAAGACTCGCCGGGCCGCCGCCGACAAAGAGAACGTCAACTTCGAGCGTATCGCGTTCGCGCATCGGGTTTCTAGTTCGGTGGCTGCGCGGACGACACCTTAGCAAGCTCGCTCAGCGCGCGCACAATTGCGACGCGTTGCACGCTGATGCGCTCATCCCACGAACGCGTACCCGGCGCTTCGAAAGTGAGACCGCACCGCGACGCGCGCCTCAGCATGTACGCGGTAAACGGCAGACCACGCTCTTGGAAATATTGCAACTCGGATGCGAGGTCGAGGAGCACGCGCCCCTGCTCCAAGCGAGCGTTGGGCATCACGTCTTGCTCGTATCCCAAGTCAAACTCCGCGCTCAGCGTTTGCAGCGGAAACCCGGCTTCGTCGATCGCTTTAATAACCTGGTCGCCTAAAAGAGGTTGATCCGGGCGGGCCGGCTCGAAACAATAAAATCCCGCTGCCTCAGGATCTTCATGTAAATCGAACGATGCGAAAAAACGGCGATCGCGATTTGAGGTGATGATTGCTTTCGCTTCCGGCGTCGTACCGCCGCCGCTGAAGCTTCGATTGATGTCGCTCCCCTCCGCATTCGAACGTGTCTCAAGTTCGTAGCCGCTTGGGTTGATGCACGGCCACATCCGATACGAAAATGCCGGATGCAGCAGTCCGCTCTCCACAATATTCAATAGCGCCCATGACGCAGCGGGCTCGTTGCCGTGCGTGCCCGCCGCGAGCATGATGCACGGCAATCGCACATCGCCAACTTCCGCGGCCAGCAACGTACGGGCGCACCCCACACAAGCTACTTCGCGCACCGCGACGTCGTGCGCGCGCCGTAGCTGCTTCCACGCCTGTTCGAGTTCTTGGTAATCGGCCAGTTTTTACGCGCGCCAGTCGAGCATCGCCGTCCACTCCTCGGCCGGGAAGACGGCTTTCGATTTGATCGCTTCCACGTACTTGCGTTTGCCGCCCATGTTGCCTTTGCCGAGCAGCAAGCCACCAACGAGACGTCCGTTCAAAAAATAGAGCGCGCGGCAACGCTTCGTTTCCCCCTCGATCTTGCGCACCGTTTCCAAATCGTCGCGATACTCCGGGGAGAGTCCGAACTGCAGAATGGTCTGCTCGCTAAAAAGTTTGCTCGAATACTCCGGAACGTCGTGATATTTGACGTCGCCGCCTGCCATGTTGGCAGCTACGACCTTTCCGTGCGCGCCGGCGTTGTTCCACGTTCCCATGCGATACCGCATCTCCAGAATCGGATCGTAGAAATCGGCAACGTCGCCTGCGGCGAATATTCCCTTGACATTCGTCTCGAGGCGGTCGTCGCAAACGATTCCGTTCCGGCTCAGCTCGACGCCGGTGCCTTCTAGGACCTCATTGTTGAGCGCGAGTCCTAAGCCGAAACCGTAACAGTCTGCGGCGATCTCTTTGCCTGAGCTCGTGATCACTTTGGTCACGGCACCGTTGCTGCGGACGAGCTCTTTGATTTCCTCGCCGTAGTGCATGTGCACGCCGTCCGCGCGCGCGGCTTGATCGACGAGTTCGCCCGTTTCCTCGTCGAGCATCCGGCGCAAGAAGTGCGGTCCGCGCATGATCCAATGCGTCTCCACGCCGCGCGATGCAAATGCTTCCGCGAGTTCGTAGGCGATGAAGGATCCACCGACGGACACGGCCGCTTTCGAGTGCTCGAGCTGATCGGAAATCGCGAGCGTATCGTCCATGAACTGAAAGGTATAGACATTGGCGGCGCCTTTGGCGTTCTCGTATGGAGGCGGATGCGGCCGGCCTCCGGTCGCGACGAGCAATGCATCGTACGGAAACGACTGCCCGTTTGCGACGATGTAGCGTTCTTCGGCGACGACGCTCTCGACGAGCGTGCGCAGGAACAACTTGATGTTGTTCTTCTCGTGCCAGGCTTCGTCGCGGATGATGACCTTTTGCTGCGTGACTTGCTTGCGGAGCAGCGGCGGCAGAGCGATTCGGTTGTAGAGCGTGTAGGGCTCATCGGTAAAGAGCGCTATCGAGCAGGCCGCATCTGCTTTGCGCAACTGTTCGGCAGCGGTCGTGCCGGCGAAGCCGTTTCCAATGATCACATAACGGCGGAAGCCGTTCGATTGCACGCCGTTCAAACTTTCGCGGCCTTCGCCACACCGAAAAGCGGTCCCGCCGCATATAGTCGAAGATGCTTTTGCGTCAAATGGAAACGCGGCTCGTCCAGCTTCTCGGATCGTTCATCGGCGTGACCGCGGACTACGCGCTCGCTCGCCTCGAGCTCGCCTATCGCTATCCGCCGCGCCTCGTGCCGCCGATCATCGACAGGCTGAACGATGCATCCGCGCAGACATTACGCGAGAATTGGAACGCGGTCGAGGCACAGCTAGAGGCGGCGATGCGCTATGTGAAACAGATCGAAGCGCTCTCCAGTACTCCAATTCGTTCGGACGCCGCGTTCGCATGGCTCGAGCGCAGCGTGCGCGAGCTGGACCAGTATGCCCGCGCGCTTCGCTGGGTATTAACAGTTACCGAACGTGAGGCAGATTCACGAGGGGAAGGCATATGAATAACGACCTAATTGACAAGGCGCTCAAGCAAGCGCGAGAGATGCAAAAGAATATCGGCGATGCGGTCAACAAGCAGCGTGAAGCGATGACGCCGCTGATCGCCGAGTCGCTCAAGAACGCGCAAGAGCTGCAGAATACGCTAAGCAAGCACGCTGCCGACAGCGCAAGCATCACGCAAGACCAAACGCAGAAGGCGATGGGACATTTGCAAAAATTCATGCGTCTGGGCGCGGATGCGATGCGCGCGTCGGCGGAGCAAATGCGCACACAGGTTCAACAGATGATGGATCAATCGAAAGAAGCAGCTAAATCGACGGCGGAAGCCGTCGGCAAAGAGCCGGAGGACGTCAAGCCTCAGTCCTAGCCGCGTAGCCCCAAGCCAACCATCATCCGAAAACCGACGTCGAGCGCGCGCTCGTCGATGTCGAAGCGCGCGTTGTGGTGCGCAACCGCGGTTGCGTCACCGCCTTTTGAACCGACGACAAAGTAGGCGCCGGGGCGTTGCTCCTGCATGAATGCCATGTCTTCGGCCCACATGATGATGTCGTGCTCGACGACGTTATCTCCACCCAGCACCTTGCGACCGACCTCGCGGACGATGTCGTTGATCGCGGAATCGTTGACGGTCGGCGGATAGCCGCGGCGGAATTCGAGCCGATACTCGATGCGCATCGCGCGCGCAAGCCCTTCGAGGATGCGCTCCATGCGCGCGGGCATCGCGTCGCGCACCTGCGCATCGAAGGCGCGGGCCGTTCCCTCCATCTCGGCCTCATCCGGAATCACATTGAACGTCGTGCCGGCGCGAAACTTGCCGACCGTAAACACCGCTGGGTCTTTCGGCGCGACCTCGCGACTGACGATCGTCTGCAGCATCGTGATGAAATATGCGCCGGCAGCGATCGGATCGATCGCGCGATCGGGCATTGCACCGTGTCCGCCCTTGCCATAGATCATTAGCTTCCATTCGTCCGCCGACGCGAAGAAGGCGCCATCGCGCACGCCGATCTTGCCGACGTCTAAGACGCTGGCCATGTGAAGCGCAAAGGTGCGGTCGACATGCGGGTTCTCGAGCGCGCCGGCCTCGATCATCTGGCGATTGCCCGCGTAACCTTCTTCTCCCGGCTGAAAACACAAGACCAGCGTACCGGGAACGTCATCTCGGCGCGCAGCGAGTTCGCGCGCGGCTGAAAGCAAGATGGCGATATGCGCATCGTGGCCGCAGGCGTGCATCACGCCATCGCGTGCCGATTTATACGGAACGTCATTCAGCTCGGTAATCGGCAGCGCATCGATGTCGGCGCGCAGCAGTGTGACCGGGCCGGGCTTGCCGCCCTTCAACGTTCCGAGAATTCCAGTTTTCGCCACGCCGGTTCTTAGATCGTCAAGATTGAGTTTGCGCAGCTCGCGTTCGATGTACGCGGACGTTTCATACTCGACCATTGAGAGCTCGGGATGCTGATGAAAATGCCGTCGCTCTCGGACAAGCTGCTCGTGGGATGAAGACGCTTCGCGGAACGAAGACTGCACCGCCATCAGGCTGTGTTAACTCCCAAACCGCGCCACAAAGTTATAGAAACCCGGTATTGGCGCGCAAAGAAATTCCGGAGGTGCAAAAAAGCTCTGGGAGGCTGCAAGTAAACCGGCTGCATCGAGCGCTTCGCTACCAGAACTACCGAATACGGCTGCATCAGCGACGTGCCCCACAGAATCGATCGCCAAAAGAATCACAGCGTTGCCGGTCGCCCCTTGTGCACTCGCCGGATAGGACGGCGCTGCGCCTCTGATCATGCGACCTTCTTTGAAGACAGTGCTGCAATCCGACATGTCGAGGTGCTTCACTAACGTAACGGGCTCACCGCGTAAAGGCGCCGCGGCACGAAGCTCTTCGGCGGAGCCGATCGAGCGCGTCGGTTGAAGCCCCTCCACGAACGGCCCCGTCCGCTTTACGAATGGAAGGGTCGCACAGTCTGCTGGCGCGCCGTTAACTGTGGCACTAGAAAGCCACACCGCACTTACGGCGACGGTTGCCGGCAACTGAAAATAAATGGGCTTCGAGCGATACACCGTCGCACTATAGGCTGATTTACCGTGGATGCTAAATTCGCGGCGTGCTTCAGTCAGCGACTGCGGCATAACGGCAGCTGAATAAACTGAGGTTCCTGAGAGGATATCGAGTGTTCCGCTAACCTCCTTTGGAGTATCAGCCTCAAGGAGTACGCCAAACTCGTTGTCAGTGCCGAGATCACGCTCGCCAGCGTTCACATTTAGCTGATGGGCTGGTGCGACAAGAGAAACCTTTGCCGCGCAAAACAGATCCGGCTTCAAGTGCGTCGGCAGTTCGTATGCAGCGTACGCCGGGTTGACGCTGAGGATAAATGCACCGGCCATCGTGATGAAAGCACCGTGGCCTGCGTACATTCCGCTCATGTTCCGAACAGCGCCTTAAAGAGATAGGTTCCGGTGCTCGGCATACAGTCGATCGTTGCCGGGTTATACGTCGAGGCGCGCGCGCTTTCGAGAACCGCCCCATTCAATCGCGGAAATGGACTGCTTTGGAAGAGCTCGACGCCGAGCGGCTCGCCGCTCGGACTTACATGCACGAGCGCTACGACCGGGGTCGGACCCTTCAGCGTCGTCAAATCGCCGCCGTTGGGCAGAACTTCATGGTTCAGCGTCGGCGTTTGATCGGGTTCCGCGCAATCGCGACGAATGCGCGCGACTACCTCGGGTTGGCGGCTCATCATCGTTTGCTTCACGGCAGATAAGATGCGCTCGTTGGACGCCTGGCGCTCCGCGAGATCGGCTTTCGTCAATCGGCGATCGTTGAAGTACTCGTGCGACGCTTTGAACGGATCGAGCGGGCATTTGATATCTTGTTGCGTTTCGGTGACGCGCGAAACCCAGACGTAGTCAACAGCCTTCGGACGATCGAATGAAAAGAATGCAATTGCGCCGTCTGCGCCGGTAAAGCCTAAGTCGTTGAACTTCGTGCGGTAGATGTCGCCACTCGCTGCAATCGAAAGCTCGACCGTCGCAGTCCGCGGCTGCTCGGAGAGCAGTTCGATGCCGAAACGGCGATCGAGCGCCCTATGGTACGGATCGGAAGCCGAAAATTGCAGCGCCTGCACAGCGCCGACCGAAACAGGGCAGTATTGGAATGCCGCCGCCGGCGCTCGGAACGCCGCTACGACGCCAACCGCAATGAAGAGGACGGCAACGGCTCGCATCGCTCTAAGCGCTGCAGAACGCCGCCTGCACGGTCGGCGCCAGCCGAGCGCGTTCATCGTTAATTCCTCCGCCCGTACGGCGCACGAGTTCCCATTCATGTACAAATGTGTTGAAGCAGTTCTCCATCGAGCGTGTCCGCTGCTGCTGTGCATCGAGCGCCTGAACGGTCGAACCAGAACGGGGCAATACCCGCACGGCTTCTTGAAGCGCCGAAAGATCGGCTTCGTGGTTTCCCAAATCGGCGAGAATGCGGTACGCAGGAGTGGTAAATGTCGCCGGATTCGTTCGAGGACCGACACTGAGAAGCGTCTGATAGTCGTGGCGAATTTCAACCGGCATTTCGGCCTTGCGTATCACTGCAAAAAGATAGCGTCCTGCCGCATGCGCAACCGGATCGGTCGACGAGGTAAGCAGGGCGTCGGAGCGCGCAAGAAACGGCGCGGCCTGTGACGGCTCGATGCCGCGTCCGCGAACGATATACCTTAAGGTATCCTCAAAGAGAAATGACGGATCGGCCGTCGTCGGGTCTTGCGCTCGCAGCCAAGCAAAGATGCGGCGCACCTCTTCCGCCGGGTGGGTTACCGGCGTCGCGGGCAGCCGAAACGCGACCGTCTGAACCTTCGGAATCGGTTCGAGGATTCGGTATGCCTGCGTCACTTGATCGGTTGCCGTCAGCGGCCGATTCTCGTAGCGCCACTCGGCGAGATGCAGTCTCTCTGCGCCCTCGATTTTCGACTCCGATAAACCCGATCCGGTAAGCCATTGCATCAGCAAGCCGTACCGGAGTGCTGCCAAACGTACGGCGTTGCGCTCGTGAACATCTTGCGATCCATTCAACGATGCTGTACGCGCTTGCAGATCGGCAACAAGGTGCGTCATCCGCGGATAATCATTCGTATGTATGCGGATTTGAGCGTCGAGGAACGGAACGCGGCGGTCGGCTCTGAGCAGCGTGTCCGGCGTGTCGTACGGAAAGGCCCCCGCAAACCAATCGTTGAGCGCGGCTAGATCGCCGAACGCGCCGCACGCATCTTCGGTGCCGAACGTCAAGGCGGCGTACCGCGGACAGAATTGATCGTTCGAGGGACCCTTTTGTTCCCACGCATGCGCCGCCGCGAAAGCCACCGGATACCATGTCGCGTCGTACAACTCATCGCGCAATCCGATCCAGACCGTGAGGAGCATGCCGCGTGCGTGCAGCGCCTTCCCATCGTCGACGAATCCGGCAATATTCTTGGTCGCGGATGTGAGGTCGGGAAAAAATTGCGAGAAGTTTTCGACAGACGGCGCAACTACGACATCGAAGCCGGCCTTTCGAAGCGGCACAATATAGTTCGCGTACGACGGTTCCACATGGTACCAATACGGCGCGACGATGATCGAGCGCGGGAGGTACTGCATCGCGTCCGGATGCTGCAGCAGCTCGTCGCCCCACAGAATAGGTCGCGCTCCGAGATCCTGCGCGATCTTCGCGACGCGCAACATGTGGCGCGCATACACGAAACCATAGCCGTTCGCACGCACCATGGCAACGCTACGTCCTGTTCCGAGCTCGAACGGCTCGTCGCCGCCGATGTGGATAAAGCGCACGTTAGGCAGACCGGCGAACTCGGATGAAAAGAGGTCGCGCAGCACCCGATACGAGCGCGGCACGGCGGGCGAGATCAGATCCGTTGTTGGGTTCTCGCGCACGTCAGCGTACCGCGCGTTCGCCAGTAAAGCGCCGAGGTGCCCGAACGACTCCTGCTCGGGAACGAACTGCATGTGATAGCGCAGCGCCAACCGCGCTAGCTCCGCGAGCTCGCCTTTCGTCAACGCGTCTGCGCGAGTCTCGTCCTCATGCCCCGGGCGGCGCACGACATTTTCTAAATAGATCGAGTATCCGTTGATTTTGTACGTCGCGAGCCGTTTGATACGCTTCGCAAAGTATGCCATCGTTGGGAGCGGCCCGCGCGAGATGTCGTCCGAAACGAAACGCCAACGCATCGCCGGGCGGTCGCTGATATGTACACACGGGATCGCCGTTGGTTGCACGAGTTGTGCAAGC
>JAFARW010000215.1 GCA_019245275.1 Vulcanimicrobiota bacterium | reverse complement strand
CGCTATGCGCGCCCTACTCGCGTCTTATTCAGGCGGCTGTGTCGCGGAATTCCAGAAATATTCGGTCTCGCCGAGCACTGCATTGATCCAGCGCGACCAAACGAACAGTGCATCTGAGAGGCGGTTGACGTACTGGATGACTTCCGGCGCGATCGTTTCTTTTTCGGAAAGCGTAATGAGGATGCGTTCGGCGCGCCGGCAGATTGTGCGGGAAACGTGTAAGAACGCGCCGGGGTAACTGCCTCCGGGATGAATGAAGTTGTCGAGTGGCGGAAGATCAGCCTGCGCTTCGTCGATGGCGCGTTCGAGCGCTTCGACATCGCCGGCACTCGTCAACGGCATGCCTTCCCATCGCTTGTCGATCGGCGTTGCCAGATCGGCGCCAAGATTGAAGAGCGCATCTTGCGTCCACGCGAGCCACCGATCGAGCCGAGTTGCGCGCGCGTCGGCACTCTGCGCTTTACGAAGCGCGGTGCGCGCCACTCCGATTGCGCTCGAAAGCTCATCGACCGTTCCGTAGGCTTCGATGCGAAGCTCGTTCTTCTTGACGCGGCCGCCGCCAATGAGGCCCGTCGTACCTTTGTCGCCCGTGCGCGTGTAGATGCGCGTCAACTTCGGCATGTCGGCTTCGCTTCAACGTCAGGCAGGGGCAGGCCCATCGGCGCGAGCGGGCTAATGCACGGCGGTCATGTCGGAACCCGAAGAGCAAGTCGAACCGCTCGTAACCGAAATTCCGCCCAAAGCGGCGGATCTTTCAGCTTGGTACACGGCGGTCACTCTCAAAGCGGAGCTGGTTTCGTATTCGCCGGTGCGCGGATGCGTCGTCTTGCGTCCGTACGGATTCGGCATTTGGGAGAATTTGCAAAAAGCGCTCGATCAACGCTTTAAAGCGACGGGCCACGAAAACGCCTACTTTCCGCTGTTGATTCCCGAGCATCTGCTTATTAAGGAAGCGCAACACGTTGAGGGGTTTGCTCCGGAAGTCGCTTGGGTCACGGAAGGCGGGCAGGAGAAATTGACCGAGCGGCTCGCCATTCGTCCAACGTCGGAAGTGATCATCGGTGTCATGTATGCAAAGTGGATTCAATCGCATCGCGATCTTCCGGTCCTCATCAACCAGTGGGCAAACGTTCTGCGTTGGGAAAAAGCGACGCGCCCCTTCCTGCGCACGATGGAATTTCTTTGGCAAGAGGGTCATACCGCACACGCGACAGCCGAAGAAGCGCGCGAAGAAACCTTGCGGATGCTCGAGATCTACCGTGAAGTCGCAGAAGACGTCGTGGCCGTTCCGGTCTACGCGGGACGAAAGAGTGCCGTCGAGCGATTTCCGGGCGCCGTGGAAACCTTTTCGATCGAAGCGCTAATGCCCGACGGCAAGGCGCTACAGTCCGGAACCTCGCACGATCTAGGCCAGAATTTTTCGAAAGCGTACGATATCACGTTTGCCGATATCGATCAGTCAGTCAAGCATGTCTACACGACGTCGTGGGGTATGTCGTGGCGCATGCTCGGAGGCATGATCATGGTTCACGGCGACGATCGGGGCCTACGCTTGCCGCCGAAACTCGCGCCGATCGAAGCAGTCATCGTTCCGATCATTAAGGGAAGCGAGACACAGGCAGTCGCCGAGGCGCATGAAGTCGCTCGCACATTATCCGGCCAGTTTCGAGTACGCGTTGACGATCGCGATTATACGCCAGGTTGGAAGTTTAGCGAGTGGGAGATGCGAGGCGTCCCGATTCGAATCGAAATCGGCCCACGCGACATCCAATCGCAGAGCGTTACGCTCGTGCGGCGCGATAAAGCCAAAGGAGCGCCGGGTGCCAAAGAAACGATTCAGCGTAGTGTGCTCGCGCAGAAATTGCGCGAAGAACTAAACGACATTCAGCGCAACCTGTACGCGGAAGCGAAATCGTTCCTCGAGTCGCACACGTACGTCGTTGGCGATCGCGATAAGTTTTTCGAGTTGTGCTCATCGCGTGCGGGCATGGTCGACATTCCGTTCTGCAACCGCGCCGACTGTGAGGCGAATGTAAAACAAAAGACGAGCGCGACAACGAGAGTGCTTCGTGAATTGCGCGAGGCCGCCGCCGTCTGTGTCGCGTGCGGCGAGCCGGCGGTCGTCCAAGCTTACTTTGCGCAGACATACTGATGCGCTGACGCTTTTCGCCTGCGCGCTGCTGACGATGGCGCCGAGTGCCGGCGTAGCCGCTGACGCTGCGCCGCCGGTCAACGCCGTCAATGCGCATGCGCGAGCCTTTGGGACGCGCAAAGACACGGCCGTGCGTATTGGGCTGCATCTCTTTACACGTCGTTGGGACGCGCAGATCTTGCGAATCTACGTTGATAGTGCCGGCACGCATCAGATTGCGGGCATCGTGCTCTCTGGGATCAAGTTCCATCGGCCCCTCACGCGCGCGCGGTTCTTAGATGAGGTGGATGCGATCGTCGCGCGGACCTTCGCCGCAGCGCCTGTCGAGGAGGTCGATCTCTGGTGCGTAGTGCCGCTGAGCGTCGGCAAAGGCGCCGTTGTTTCGGGGGATCTGGCGCAACCGACCGAGCGAACCGTATTCTCAATCACGGTGCGCGGCGAAGAACGAGCGCACGCAGCTAATGCGATGTACTGGGATGCGCAGTGGGCTCGCGATGCCCTACAGCAATCGAGCAAAGGTGCATCGCGCGGTTCGCGCTAATTTGGAGCGAAACTCGATGTACCGAAAGACGACTCTCGAAAACGGCGTCCGCATTATAACGGAGACGATGCCGCATGTCCGCTCGGCCGCGATCGGCATCTGGGCGGACGTCGGTTCCGCCGTGGAGCGTGCCGAAGAACGCGGCATCTCGCACCTCGTCGAGCACATGCTCTTCAAAGGCACGCACCGCCGTAGCGCGCGGGCGATTGCCGAAGAGATGGACGGCGTTGG
>JAFARW010000209.1 GCA_019245275.1 Vulcanimicrobiota bacterium | reverse complement strand
CGAAATCGCCGTCTTTGAACTGCGCTTCCATACTTTGGCGAATCGAGCGCAGCGTCTCCGAATCAAACCAGCCGGCTTGGACACCGGCGCGATCCGGCACGATGATGTCGCGCCGGTCGTCCTTGGCGATGAAGATCAGGACGCCGTTGACCTGCTGTTGCGCGAACTCTTTCTGGGCCGCATCCTGGAGCGGCGCGCCATTCAATGAGGGCACCGTTTCGACGACGACCTCTTTGTGCGTCGCCGTGTTGAAGTTCGTCAAACGCGTATTCAACGAGGAAACGGTTCCTGCGCTGAACATGCCGGCTCCGTCGAGGATGAAGCTGCTGCGCGCCTGCGCGGGCGCCGCGAGAAATCCGACTGCCGCGACCAGGGCGATAAGCGTGCTGAACTGTTTCATGATAGCCCCTCTCGTACGGTGTTTACTTTGACGTCCGCCTAAGGTTTCTAGGGGTTCCCGCCGGTGCTTGTTACGACGGCGATGGCGACCCCGACGACGCTAAAGATAAAAAGTACCAAGAAGATCCAGACTCCGGCTCGCAGGAGTGCCTGACGCCGCGCGCGCGCCGAGCGGGTCTGGTACATCGTCTTGCGCCGCTTACTCACGAACCTTGCGCGATCCGTTGCGGCGCGCTGCCCCAGAGCCGCTCAAGGTTGTAAAACCTGCGCTCCTCCGGCGTAAAGACATGCACGATGACGCTCCCCGCATCGAGTAGTATCCAACCCCCATCTGCATAACCTTCGATGCGCGCGGTTCCAAAGTTACCTTCGCGCAACGCCAATGCGATTGCATCGGTGATCGAACGCGTTTGAATCTTGGAGCGGCCGGTCGCGATCACAAAGGTATCGGCGAGAATGCTCTTACCGATCAGATCGATGGTCTGAACGTCCTCCGCCTTCTTATCGAGCGCCGCTTGGCGCACGGTTTCAAGCAGATCGGTCAGAGACTTCGCCTGTTAAAGCTTCGGCAGCGCCCAAGGCTTGCAACGCGGCCAGAGTCTGCGGAGCTGCCGCGAGGCCTTTCTTCTGATAGTGCTCGATGGCGAGCTCCAGCGCGACGCGCGTCGCCTCGGTTAAATCGCGCATAACAAGTGATTCCAAGGATGCGCGTTGTGGAAACGTGCGCCCCGGTTCGGCGGTGTCTGCAACATAAACGATGCAGTCGAGGGGTGACATCTGCGCATCGCCGAGTGTATGTTTGCGAATCGCCGAGAGAATCTCCGGATCTTGCACACCGAACATCTCGGTAGCGAGTTCCGCTCCCACACGCGCGTGCAACACGAGTGGATACGCGCGTTCGTAGTCATTGACCGGCATTCCACGTTGCGCACATTCCGCGAGCAATCGTTCCTCAGGATAGAGACGCGCAAGGTCGTGCAGCATTCCGGCGATCCGTGCGCGGTGCCGTGATTCGCCGTGCCGGTACGCCAATCGCTCCGCCAAACGCGCGACACGCAAGCTATGCGCATAGCGATGCTCTTGGTTCAAATGCTGCCGAACTCGCCGGCCCAGTTCCACGAACGTCAGTGCGTCTGTGATTGGCGAAACTCTTGGCGAACGAAGACGACGGCGTCGACCGGCGTCCCAGCGAGACTTGCGGGCGTGAAAACGTCGTGCTTCGCCGAAACGATCGCAGCTCGGTCGAGTTGCGGATCGCCGCTCGTCACGAAGATTTCGGCGTTTGCGACGGTGCCACGCTTGTCGACGGAAACACGCAAGAATGCATCACCTTCCCTGATGGTCGGCGGGTAATCGGCGTTTCCTTCATGTTGAAGGACCGGCGCACTGTAGCGCGGTGCAGCGTTTTCGGGTGCGGCCGGAAGCAGTCCGCTGCGCGCTAAGAACTGGCGATCGCCGTAAAAAACTTCGGCGAGCCGTTTTGATTGATCGTCGAACAGTAAGACTGCGTCTTCATTTCCGGCGAGACGGTACGCACGGAATTCTGCTTTCGCACCACTGTCCGGAAAATTGCCGGAGCCGCTGAAGTCCGCGGTCATTCCGAGTTGTGTGTCTGATGCATCGGCAGTGAGCGTTCCAAATGTGACGGTTCGCGACGGCACGGCGGGCAGTTTCAAAGCGAGATGATCGCTTTGCGCCGGCAAGATGTCGATCATCCGCACTACGCCGTCGTCGTCGGTCGTCAAGCGGATCCGGTCGCCGCCCTTGTCCCAGCTCCACACGTGTCCGACGTCGGTCGTGTTCACATTTGGGGGCCCTTCGCGCGCGATCATCTTCGCGACGGAGTCACCGAGTCGCAGACCCTGGTAAGCGAACGGGGATGCAGGTGGAGGCGTGCTCGCCGTTGCAGCGACGGCCAGCACGAGAGGCATCGCGATCAATGCGGCACTGTCGCTCGCAGCGCGCGCAAGCGATTCAGATACAGCTGCCCTTTGACGTTCCCGGCCCACATCACGAGCGCATTTTCCCGGTTGTCGCTGTAGTATCCGTGGCGGCTCGACACGACCGTGAAACCGTATTTACGATAGAGATTCTGAGCGACGGTATTCGATTCGCGCACTTCGAGCGTGATCCAGGATGCGCCATGCTCGATCGCCTCGTCTAGGAGCGCGAGAAACATCTGCTCGCCGTACTTGCGCCCGCGAAACTCGGGATGAACGGCGATCGTGGTGATATGCGAATCTTCGAGGATGACCCATATCCCGCCGTACGCGACGATGCGGCCGTCGAGGCGTCCGACGAAATAGTGCGCGAGTTTGTTCTCTTCGATCTCATTATAGAATGCATTTTGCGGCCACGTGCTGGGAAAGCAAAGCGACTCGATGCGCATCACGTCGGGAACATCCTCGAGCGCCATTTCAGCGATGTCGAGCCGCTCGGGCGGCTGGGCGGGACGCGGCGCGAGATCGAGCTTCATTTGACTGGTGGTTGCTCGCCGTAGTCGGGTCGCACTTCGTGGATGGCACGGGCGGGCTCACGCGTTTCGGCGAGCTCGACGAGCGCACGCGCAGGCAAGGGTGATCGGAGATTGTGCACGAGTTTGCCGCGTTCGCCAAGCGCAGAGAGCACGTCCTCCGGCGCGCCGGTCACGGTCAGCTCTTTTCCGCGAACGTGCTCCGCGACCCATGTGCAGACTTTCGGAACCGGCCCCGATTCTCTCAGCATGTTACCGGCTAACGTCAGGCGCACTGAGATGATTCCCTCGCGCGCGCAGATGACGGCGAGTCGCGGGATCGTGGACGTACCAAGCTCGAGCAGATCGAATGCACCGATGCCGACGAGCGGCTTGCGCCAGCCTTGAGCGAGCGACTTTGCGAAGCTGATCGCAATTCGCAAGCCGGTAAAGGTTCCGGGGCCGGTGCAAACGGCGAGGCGATCGAGATCTCCCGCGGTAAGGGTGGCGTCGTCGAGCGCTCGACACACTGCGCCGAGCCCGTTCTCGAGCGTCGCGCCGCTCTGCACACGCTGCTGCGCCGCAATTTTTCCGTCAACGCCGACGGCGCAACTGAATGTGCCGAACGCACCGTCGATCGCTAAGATCTTCATGCGCGATCGTCCAAGAGGAGCTCACGCGGTCCGTTCCCGACGCCTTCGAGTGTGATTTCGGTACGGCGCCGCGGTAAGAGTTGCGGCGCATGTTCCCACCACTCGACAAGCACGATCGAGTCTCCGTCGAAGACTTCCTCGAGACCGAGTTCCTGCACCTCGGATGCGTCTCGAATGCGAAAGAAATCAAGATGTTCGATTGCCGGTTCGTTACGCACCGTCGATTCGTAGCGATGCCGAAAGGTGAACGTTGGACTCGTCGTCGGGTCGCAGCCTAGTCGCTCTTGGACGATCGCGCGAATGAACGTCGTCTTCCCTGAGCCGAGCGGACCGGCGAATGCTACTACGTCGCCCGCCTGCAAGCGGCGAGCGAACTGTGCGGCAAAGGTTGCTAAGTCAGCTTCAGTCGTGAATGTTCGTTTCATCGTATTGGCGAAGTCACTGAACACGTTTTGAACAACGATATCGTTTCACAGATCAACGTCGAAGATGAGATGCGCGAATCGTATCTCAGCTATGCGATGTCCGTCATCGCCTCGCGAGCGCTTCCCGACGTTCGTGATGGACTCAAACCGGTGCAGCGGCGGATCTTGTACGCGATGCGAGAGATGGGGCTCGACCCGACAAAGCAGCACCGCAAGTGCGCCGGTGTCATCGGCGAGGTTCTGAAATCTTACCATCCGCATGGCGATACGTCGGTTTATGATGCGCTCGTGCGTATGGCCCAGGAATTCACGCTGCGCTATCCCCTCGTTGACGGTCACGGTAATTTTGGCTCGATCGATGGTGACCCGCCGGCAGCATATCGGTATACCGAAGCACGCCTAGCGCGGCCATCCCTTGATGCGCTAGCCGACATCGATAAAGAAACCGTACCGTTCGCTCCCAACTTCGACAACCAGGGAACCGAGCCGACCGTGCTCCCCGGCAGACTGCCGCAGCTCTTGATCAACGGTTCGAGCGGCATCGCAGTCGGGATGGCAACGAATATTCCGCCGCACAACCTTTCAGAAATCGCGGACGCAGTCGTTGCCTTGATCGACAATCCGAAGTTGTCCGACGATGAGTTGGCCGGCATCGTGAAGGGGCCCGATTTTCCGACCGCAGGCGTGATCCTGGGCCACGAGGCGATCAAAGCAGCCTACAAGACCGGCCGCGGTTCGGTGATCATGCGCGGACGTGCGGAGATCGTCGAGGACCGGGGCAAAACTCGTATCATCATCACCGAGGTGCCGTTTCAAACGACGAAATCGCGCATTGTCGAAGCGATTGCCGAGGCGCATGCCGAGAAGCGCATCGGCGGCATCGTCCGCTTGGACGACGAGTCAAATCGCAAAGGGATGCGCGTTGTCGTCGAGCTGCATCGTAACGCTACGCCGAACGTCGTTCTCAACCAACTCTACAAGCATACCCCGCTTCAATCGAGCTTCGGTTTCAACATGCTCGCGCTCGTTCCGGTCAGCTCGGATCGAAAGGGCGAGCCGAGCAACTTGCCGGTCGGGATCGAGCCGCAAGTGCTCTCTCTGCGCGGCTTGCTCGATCACTACATTGCGCATCGTAAAGACGTCATTACGAAGCGTACGCGGTATGACTTGCGCAAGGCCGAAGAGCGTGCGCATCTGCTCGAAGGCTACCGCATTGCGCTCGACAACATCGATGCGGTCATCAAGCTGATTCGCCGCAGCCGCACCGTTGAAGACGCGAGAGCCGGCTTGATGGAACGTTTCAAACTCTCCGAGATTCAGGCCAATGCGATCGTCGACATGCGTCTGCGGACGCTGACGGGCCTGGAGCGCGATCGCATCGAGAAAGAATACACGGAACTTCTCAAGACGATCGCCGAGCTGCAGGAAATTCTGCGCAGCGCGCGTCGCATCGCCGGCATCGTCAAGACCGAAGCGCTCGATTTGAAGAAACGTTTCGGCGACGAACGGCGGACGGAGATCGCGCCGGCAGAAGATGAGTTCTCGATCGAGGAGCTGATTCCGGACATCGACGTCGTCGTTACTTACACCGTTGGCGGCTACATCAAGCGCGTCTCGGTCGATACATTCCGCGCACAAAATCGTGGCGGCCGCGGTGTGATCGGGATCTCCCATCTGAAGCGCGAGGATGTCGTACGCAACTTTTTCATGGCGACGACACATCAGCACGTCTTGTTCTTCACGAATCGCGGCCGCGTCTATCGTTTGCGCGGATACGAAATTCCCGACACGTCGCGGCAAGCGCGTGGAACGGCGCTGGTGAACCTTCTAACGCTTCCGCCGGGCGAGCTCGTCACCGCGGTGCTTCCCATACGCAACTTCGACGGCGATCGGTACCTCGTGATGGTTACCAAGCACGGCGTGATCAAGAAGTCCAAGCTCAGCGAGTTTGCAAACGTGCGCCGCAACGGGTTGATCGCAATCAACCTCGATTCGAACGATGAACTGTTGGCGGTTGACCTCTCCGACGGATCGCGCGATGTGATCTTAGCGACGCGCTTAGGGATGGCAGTTCACTTCAACGAGAAAAACGTTCGGCCAATGGGGCGCCCGGCGCGGGGCGTGCGCGCGATGACGCTCGAGCGCGGCGACAGCATCGTCGCGATGGACGTCCTCGAAGAGCAGCGTAAAGAGGTGCTGATCGTGACGTCGCAAGCGTTCGGCAAGCGCACGCCGATCTCAGATTATCGTCATACGCAACGTGGCGGCAAGGGCGTCAAGGCATTTGCGCGCGAGAAGGGCATCGGTCATGTCGTCGATCAGATTTTGGTAGCGCCCGACGATCAGATCCTGATGATCACGTCGGCGAATCAGGTCATTCGGCTGAAGGTTTCAGGGATTCGAAAGGTCGGGCGCTCGACGAAGGGCGTTCGCCTGCAGCGGCTCCAACCGGGCGACGAGGTGATCGCGATTACGAATCTGGGCGTTCAGTCCAAACAGATAACCGAGATTACCGGCGAACCGCAGCAGGTCGAGCTGTGAAACCATCCCGGCGGCAGCCGTTTTTAGCAAACCGGAGGTCAAGAAAGAGAAACTCATGAGTTCATTAGCCGACGTTACAGAAGCCACGTTTTCAACGGAGGTGCTTTCGAGCACTCAGCCGGTGCTGGTTGATTTTTGGGCACCCTGGTGCGGCCCGTGCAAGATGATCGCGCCGGTCGTTGAGAAAGTCGCGGGCGCACATGAAGGGCGCGCTAAGTTCGTAAAACTGAACACCGACGAAAATCCGAACCTGGCCGGAAAATATCAAGTGTCCGGCATTCCGTGTCTTATCCTCTTCAAAGGCGGGCAGCCGGTGGATCGTATCGTTGGTTATGTGTCGGATTCGGCGATCAACTCGATGCTCTCGAAGCACCTCGCCGCCGCCTAACTTTCAATGAGCCTCCGCGATGCACAGCGGCGCATTCCGCCGGTGCATCGTTTTTTTTCCGATCCGCGCATCGCCGCGTACGAAACGCTGCTCGGACATGAAAATGTAAAATCGGTCGTGGCGGCGGTGTTGGACCGCGCCCGGGGCGACGGCGCGATTCCAGATTACGACGCGCTGAGCACAGTCGTATTGTCGGATCTATCGCAGGAGGCAGCCGAAACACTCCGGCCGCTCATCAATGCGACCGGCGTTTTGTTGCATACAAATCTCGGACGTGCGCCGATCTCGCAGACCGCATGGGAAGCCGCCACCGAAAGCACAACTGGATATTCGAATCTCGAGTATGACCTTGCCGAGGGCCGGCGCGGATCGCGTTACTCGAGAGTGAGCGCACTCTTGGTCGAGTTGACCGGCGCACAAGATGCGATCGTCGTCAATAATTGCGCTGCGGCGGTCGTTTTGATTCTCGACACGTTCGCGCGAGCGCGCGAGGTCGTTATCGCCCGAAATGAGCTGATCGAGATCGGCGGCGAGTTTCGCTTGCCGGATGTGTTCGCGCGCAGCGGCGCCATACTCGTCGAGGTTGGCGCTGCCAATAAAGTTTATCTACGCGACTTCGAACGTGCGTTGAACGCGAACACCGCGCTGCTCTTTCGCTCGCACCTTTCGAACTTTCGCCTCAGCGGATTTACCGAGCGCGTCAGCTCCGCAGATTTAGCAGCGTTCGGAGCGCGAGTCGGCTTGCCCGTCGTCGAGGATCTGGGCAGCGGCGCTCTGATCGATTTCAAACGCTTCGGCTTGCCGCACGAGCGGACGGTGCCTGAAGCCGTGCGGGACGGCGTAGATCTCGTTGCGTTCTCGGGCGACAAGCTGCTTGCGGGCCCGCAAGCCGGCATCATCGTTGGAAAGAACGCGCACATTGCGCGCCTGCGCGAAAATCCGCTGCTGCGCGCCTTGCGCGTGGATAAAGTTACGATCGCGGTTCTGCAAGAGACGCTCGCCCTTTACCGCTCCGAAGATACGCTGCGCAAGATCCCGTTATTTGCAATGTTGAGCGCCTCGCTCGAAGATTTGCACTCCCGCGCGCGGAGATACGTCGCCTCTCTTCCTTTCATAGAGGCCGTTTCGGCGCAGAGCTATGTCGGGGGCGGCACGTTTCCTGAGGCGTCCGTTCCGTCAGTAGCGATTGCGGTGCCCGACCCCGCCGGCAACCTCCACGCTGACTTGCGCGGTCGGACCCCGCCGATCGTCGCGCGCCTCGATGCCGGGCGTGCGCTGCTCGACCTGAGAACGATCGCTCCGCACGACGATGAAACGGTAATCGAAGCGCTCAAAGCGCAGACCTGACCATGCACATCATCGGTACCGCCGGTCACGTGGACCATGGAAAGTCCGCGCTCGTTCAGGCGTTGACTGGAACCAATCCGGACCGCTGGCTCGAGGAGCAACTGCGCGGGATGACGCTCGATCTGGGGTTCGCGCACCTCTTGCTCGACGATAGGATCGAGGCCGGCATCATCGACGTACCGGGCCACGAACGCTTTCTGCATAACATGCTGGCCGGCGCCGCGGGGATGGAGCTGTTGCTGCTTGTCGTCGCAGCGAACGAAGGCGCGAAGCCGCAGACATACGAGCACCTCGCGATCTTGCGTTACCTGAATGTTCGCAGAACGATCGTCGTCGTGACGAAGGGCGACTTGGTTGCAACCGACGATCTGCCGGCAGTGCTCGTGGCGATCAAAGAGCGCTTGGCCCAGACAATTGCGGCCGATGCAGCGGTGATCGTGGTTAGCAGCGTAACGGGCGAAGGCCTCGACATGCTCCGCGCGCAGATCGGGCGTGAGCTGAATGCGCTGCAGCCGCGCGACGCGGATGCGCCTGCGTACCTGCCGATCGATCGCGTCTTCGCGCTGCCGGGTCACGGCACGATCGTGACCGGCACGTTGATGCAAGGCACGATCGCCGTCGGCGATCACCTCATGCTGCAGCCGAGCGGCAACAGCGCGCGCATTCGCAGTCTGCAGGTATTCGGCAAGTCACAACAGCGCGTGACCGCGGGCACGCGCGTAGCTGCAAATATCCCGAGCGTCGCCGTCGCGGACATCGCGCGTGGCGAAGTTCTCGCGAGCGCACAATTCGAGCCGGCGACGACGTTCGCGGTGCAGTTTGTACCGCTCGAAGATGCGCTGCCGCTTTTCCGCCGTCGCACGGCCGTGAAAGCGTACATCGGCTCCGCAGAGCTGATGGGCGCGTTGGTTTTCGAGCAGGTACCCCGCGACGGCCCGACCGTTTCTGCAATGTTGCATCTGCAGCACCCGACCATCGTCTACCCGGGCGCGAATTTCGTGATCCGAAGGCTGTCGCCGAAGACGCTGCTTGGCGGCGGAACGATTTGCGCGGCAACGTCCACTGCAGAAGATCGATTCCTCGATTCAATATCGGCCGATGATTTGCGAATTTTGGCGGTGCTTGAGGCAGTTGGACTCGAGCCGATTGAGTTATCAAAACTTGCCGCGGCTGCCAATTTGCGCGCCGAGCTCGCGCAAGAATCCCTGGAACGGTTAGTCGCGCAAGAGCGAGCCGTTCGCATACCGCGGCCGCAAGCATACGTGGCGGCAACCCGTGCGGACGCATTTCTCAAAGATGTCGTAGCGCGGTTGGAGGCGCATGTGCGCACCGAACCGTGGAGCATGGGAATGACGTCGCGCGCGCTCTCGCGGATGCTCGGCGTCGCCGAGCCGCAACTGTTGCGTCTTCTCGCCGCCTTTGCCGATGACGGTAAGCTTGCGCATCGCGCGGGTTACTATGCGCCTCTCGATCACGTGCCGGCGCTAACCGCGGAGCAGCGCGCATTCTTTGATCGAGCGCTGCCGGTCGATCCAAAGAGTCCGTCGTCCCCGGCCTCGTTTACTGACGTCGCGGACCAGATGCGCGCGGTGCGGATCGTTGGGCTCTCGCGGGCGTTCGACACCCTGCTGCTCAACGGCGCGCTGGTCAAAGTTGGTGACGATCTCTACCGGGGAACGCAGATCAAGCAGATTCAACGTGAACTCGAGCGCCTTTTACGGGAGCGGCATCAGATCACGATGGCGGAGTTCCGCGACCTGATCGGAACCTCGCGTAAGCACGCGGTGCCACTGCTCGAGTGGTTCGACGTGCGCGGAATCACCGTGCGCAGCGGGGACTATCGAATGCTTCGGTCGCGCGATCCGGCCGGGTCGCCGACTTTATCGGTATAATATCCGGGTATGAACGCCGATCGCATCACGGAGCGCGTCGCGGATGCGCTCAATGCCGCCTACACGCGCGCGCTCTCGGAGCACAACACCCAAACTTCGCCGGAGCATCTGCTCGCGGCGATCCTCGATCAGGACCGCGGAATCGGGGCCGATATTCTCGCGCGTGCCGGCGCCGATATCAGCAAACTGTCGAGCAAGACGGATGAGCTGATCGGCCGTTTGCCGCGTTTGACCGGGACTGGTGCCGAGAACGCTCAGGTGCAGGTGTCGCCCGAGTTTGCACGCGTACTCTCTGCGGCCGACAACGATGCGAAAACTCTTGGCGACGACTATGTTTCGATCGAACACCTGCTACTCGCGATGGCCCAATCGACCGGTCCCGTCGGGCAACTCTTTCGCGAATTCAACCTTACGCGCGATTCGATTTTGCAAGCGTTGCGGCAGGTTCGCGGCAATCAGCGCGTGACGAGCCAAAATCCGGAAGGCACCTACAAAAGCCTAGAACGTTACGGACGTGACTTAACGGCCGACGCGGAAGCCGGCAAGCTCGATCCGGTCATCGGTCGCGACGATGAAATTCGGCGCGTCGTTCAAGTTCTCTCGCGGCGCACGAAAAACAACCCCGTGCTGATCGGCGACCCCGGCGTCGGTAAGACGGCAATCGTCGAAGGCCTGGCTCAGCGAATCGTGCGTGGCGACGTTCCCGAAGGCCTCAAGAATCGGCGCATCGTGGCGCTCGATATGGGTGCGTTGATTGCCGGCGCAAAGTATCGCGGCGAATTCGAAGAGCGGCTCAAAGCCGTTCTCAAAGACGTGCAGCAAGCCGAAGGCAACATCATTCTCTTCGTTGATGAACTGCACACGGTTGTCGGCGCAGGACGAACCGAAGGTTCGATGGATGCCGGCAATTTGCTCAAGCCGATGCTAGCGCGTGGCGAACTGCATATGATCGGCGCTACGACGCTCGATGAATATCGCAAATACATCGAAAAGGACGCCGCGTTGGAGCGGCGTTTCCAACCCGTCTTCGTCGATCAGCCGAGCGTCGAGGATACGATCTCAATACTGCGCGGGCTGAAAGAGAAGTACGAAGCGCACCACGGCGTGCGGATCAAGGATTCGGCGCTCGTTGCGGCCGCCGTACTCTCCAATCGTTACATCTCGGATCGCTTTCTGCCGGATAAGGCCATCGATCTGGTCGACGAAGCGGCCGCGAAGTTGCGCACCGAGATCGACTCGATGCCGCAAGAACTCGACGAGGTATCCCGCCGCTTGATGCAACTCGAGATCGAGCGCGAGGCGCTTCGCAAAGAGACGGATGCAGCAAGCCGCTCGCGCCTCGAGACACTCGACGAAGAGATTTCCTTGCTGCGCAAAGACCGTGAAGATTTGCAGCAGCGGTGGCAGTCCGAAAAAGGCGCAGCCGACAAACTGCGCGATTTGCGCGAGCAGATCGAGTCGGCGAAGGTGCAGATCGAGCAAGCGGAGCGGCAATACGATTTGGAGCGAGTCGCGCAACTTCGTTACGGCCGGCTCGCGGAGCTTGAGAAAGAACTCCGTGCGCAGGAGCAGGCGCTCGGTGAACGCGACGGCTCGGCGCGCCTTTCAAAAGAGGAAGTCGACGAAGAAGACATCGCCGAGGTCATCAGCCGCTGGACCGGCATCCCCGTTACGAAACTGCTCGAAGGCGAAGTTCAGAAGTTGCTGCATCTCGACGAAGAGCTGCACAAACGTGTCATCGGGCAGGATGAAGCGGTCGATGCAGTCGCGGAAGCCGTCATTCGTTCGCGCTCGGGATTAGCCGATCCGAATCGTCCGATTGGTTCGTTCATCTTCCTGGGGCCGACTGGCGTCGGCAAAACGGAGCTTGCACGCGCGCTCGCGGCCGCGCTTTTCGACGACGAACATGCGATGATTCGGATCGATATGTCCGAGTATCAAGAGAAACATACGGTTGCGCGTTTGATCGGCGCGCCGCCGGGCTATGTCGGCTTTGAAGAGGGCGGCCAATTAACCGAAGCGGTGCGGCGCCGTCCGTACGCTGTCATCCTCTTCGATGAGATCGAGAAAGCGCATAGCGATGTCTTCAACGTGCTGCTTCAGATCTTAGACGACGGACGGTTGACTGACGGTCAGGGACACACCGTCGATTTCCGAAACGCGATCGTGATCATGACCTCGAATATCGGCAGCCATCGCATACTCGATTATCAGGGCGATTTCAGCGGGGCGGAGTACGCGGTGATGCGCGCGACGGTGCTCGACGAGCTGCGGCAGCACTTCCGGCCGGAATTCCTCAACCGAGTCGATGAGATCATCGTCTTCCATGCGTTGAGCGAAGATCAACTCGGCCAGATCGTCGACATCCAATTGACGCGGCTGCGCGAGCGGCTCGCGCAACGGCACATCACGATCGAGCTTTCCGAGAGCGCGAAGCGGCATCTCGTGCGAACCGGCTACGATCCAAACTATGGCGCGCGGCCGCTCAAGCGCGCGATTCAGCGCGAGATCGAAACGCCGCTTGGCCGAAAGATCCTTGGCGGCGAAATCAAAGACGGCGAGTCAGTCTATGTAGATTACGACCAGACGAAGGAGACGCTGACATTTGAGCCTCGGGCAGAAGTGGTTGTCTGAAGATAGCGAAGAAAAGAAATAGGAGTGGGGATTTACTCTCCACTCCTATTTTTACCGCATCCTATCTCGAAGAAATTGCTCGCAATTTCTTCGAATCTAATAGGCCGCCACTCCAAACGGTTGGGCGATTTGCGTCAGCGAACCGCTGATGAATTGCAGCGGGAAGACGTTGCCGCTCGTCGTGCTTGGGAACGTCAGGATCGCATTCGCGTTCGATCCGGTGCCATTGTTCGCAACGTACAGTGTCATATGACCGTCGAGCCACAATTCGGCTGGACTGTTCAGCAAGGTGCTGCCGCCGCTGATCGTCTGTGACGGCGCGACGTTGTTGTTGCCTTTTGCGAGCGGACCTTTGAAGACGAGGATCGAGTTGGTCGCCTGCGCGACGAAGACGTCTCCCGTTCCATCAACGGACAGCCCGGTCGGCTTGTTGAGCGTTGTCATGGCGCCGGAGATCGTTGCGATCAGCGCACCGGTCGCGTCGTATTCGTTGACGCTGTTCGAACCGTTGTTCGCGACGTAGAAGTTCGGGGTCGCATCAGCACCCACGCCCATCGGCGTGCTCAGGCCTGACGTGATCGTCAGCTTCGGAGGGGTTCCGAGCATGGCGTTCGCCGGGAAGACTTCCACGCTGTCCACGCCGCCCGTGGCGGCGTTCTGCGTCACGTAGACTTGGCCTGAGAGGTCGCTCGCAACGAATTGCGGCGAGACGAGTCCCGACGCTCCACCGCCGAGGACGACGAGCGGCGCTTGATTCCCCATTGCCGGTTGAGCGTACTCGGTGATCGTGCCGCCGCCGTTGGCGACGTAGAGAACACCGCCCGTCGTTCCGACTCCGAACGCCAGACCGTTGGGATTGTTCAGTTGCGTGCTCGCGCCGCTTAAGTTTGCCGCCGGTGGCACGTTGCCGTTCGCGTTGGCGGGGAAGATCAGGATCGTATTGCGCATGCCGGTGGCATTCGATCCATTTGACACATAGATGAAGCGCGTGATCGGCGGCGGGCTCGGCGTCGCACCCTTCTGCACGGCGTAGAGAACGTAATCGTAGCTTTGGCCCGCTTTGAACGTAAACGGCGTGCTTGAGCCGGGGAACGTTAGCGTTTGCCCGCTGACCGTGGCGGGGCCGCGGTAGTTCGTGATCCACCCCGCCGCCGGATTGGTCGTGTCAAAGAACGCGATGAAGAACTGTTGCCCGGTCGTCGTGATGCTGCTCGGAATTGTGATCGAGATCCCCGGGAAGCCGGTGAACGTTACGTTGTTCGAAGCTACGAAATTGAAGTAGAGCAGCGGCGCGTTCGGCAATCCAAGCGACGGCGCGCCGGAAGGCGGGTTCGGCCCGGTTTCGGTGATTGTGAACGGCGTGCCCGCGCCCGCAGTGGCGGGTGGGAAAATGATCGAGCCCGTGTATCCGAACGATGCAGGGATCGGCTGCGAAGAGCCACCCGCCGCGACGTTAAACGTGATGCTGGTCGGCGGCGTAGGAGTCGGCGCCGGCAGCGATCCGGAACCCGAGTTTTTGCTGCAAGCCGCTACTGCAAGCAGCGTTCCGAAGAGCAGCGCGAAACCGTTGAAAACGAGACGCGAGCGGGTGCGCATGGAGTTGTTGACCTGCTTTCTACAGCACGGGAATGTCGCTTAGAGTCGCACGTTGGTTTGCGCTAGGCGGGCTTCGCCCCTGGTCCCAAGCGCGCGGCCCAGATCGTCCAAGAGGTCGTCAATGTGCTCGATGCCCGTCGACAAGCGAATCAACGTCGGCGAAATTCCAGCCGCCTTGAGCTGCCCGTCGTTCATCAGACTCCGCCACATCGCGCTCTGATGGACAAGCGTCGATTCGACGCCGCCGAGACTCGTGGCACGCGTAATCAACGACAGGCCACGAATGAAGGGTTCCACTCGATCGCTCGTTCCGGCAAGCTCAAAGCTAAGCATCCCGCCGAAGCGACGCATCTGGCGCGCGGCAAGCTCATGTTGGGCATGACTCTTCAGACCCGGATAGTGTACGGCTGAGATCTGCGGGCGCGATGCTAAAAAAGCGGCGATCGCTTGCGCATTGTGACTCTGACGTTCGACGCGCAAGGCAAGCGTTCGCAAGCCGCGCAACAGCAGCCAACTGTCGAACGCGTTAGTTGCGAATCCGAGCTTGACACCATAGGGCCAGATCCGTTCGATCACATCCGAGCGTCCGGCAAGCACGCCGGCTGAGACGTCAGAGTGTCCGCCCAAGTATTTTGTTGCGCTGTGCATAGCGATATCGATGCCGAAGTCGAGCGGTCGCTGATTGATCGGCGTTGCGAACGTGTTGTCGGCGAGTGTAGCCGCGCCGTGCTCCCGCGCGAGGTCAGCAACCGCCTGCAAATCCGTAATCTTCATCAACGGGTTGCTCGGCGTTTCAACCATGACCAATCGTGTGCGGTCGCATAAGGCGCGCGCGAACTCGGCGAGGTTGGTTTGGTCGACAAAGGTGCACTCGACTCCTAAGGGGCGCAGGATGTCTTCGAGCAACTTGTGCGTGCCTGCATACATGTGCTGCTGCGCGATTACATGGTCGCCATGCCGGCAGAATGCCATGACGGCGGCGCTGAGCGCCGCCATGCCCGACGGGAAGATCAGCGCGTCTTGCGTTCCCTCGAGCTGCGCGACGACGGCCGCCACTTGCGAGTGATTCGGATTGCCGTATCGGGTGTAGAAACGATCGTTGCGCGGTTCCGTCGCAAGGCGCAGGTACTCGTCGTCGGTTTGCGCTTTGAACGTTGACGTCTGAAAGATCGGCGGCGCAACGGCGCTCGTCGATTGCAAAGGGGCGTCGGCGTGAATGACGATCGTTTCCGGACGCTTAGACTCCATCATTGCGCACGTTCTCTTTAGCGTAGCGCGCGTCTTGCGGAGGGGAGGGTGCTGCCGCTGCCGACATTAAAGGTCGGCCAACTTCTATGGACAGCAAAGAATTCATGAAGCGCTCGCAAGGCGACTGGGAGACATCTCAGACCGTCACGGACGTCGGTACTGCGGATGCGCTTAGCGCGGCGTGGTATCTGACAACCAGCCGCATTTGGCCGCTCGTCAGTTCGCCCGTCGGCGGCAAGATCGTCTTCGGAATCGTGCTCTTCTTGGTGATCGTCGCATCCGTCGTGCTAAGCCCGTCGACGGAGTCGCATTTCATCTACACAGATTTCTAGATGATATTTAATACCTGGCTGTTCGCACTCTTCGCGGTCGTGCTCTTTGCGCTGTATTCACGTGTGCGCAGCATTTGGGTTCGCAACGCGTTCTTAATCGCAGCCGGGATCGTCTTCTACATCGCGTCGGTGCCGGTATATATCTTGCTTGTCCTGGCACTGGCCGTCGTCACATGGTCCACCGCGACGCTGCTCGTTCGAACGCCGGCGGAGAAACGCACGAAGCGAAAGTGGATCCTCGCGCTCGGCGTCGCCGCGAATGTCGGCGTCCTGGGGTTCTTCAAGTACGGTAAACTCTTCGGCACGACGCTGGGAGTGTGTCACAGCGGCTGCGGCGGCGTCCTCGCAAACCTCATCGTGCCGCTTGCGATCTCGTTCTTTACCTTTGAGTTCATCCACTTTTTAGTCGACGTCTACTACGGAAAGATCGAGAAGTTTAAGACCATCGAGTTCTTTGTCTTCGCGCTCTTTTTTCCGACGATGGTCGCTGGACCAATCAAGCGTTTTCAGAACTTCGCCCCGCAGTTGCGTCGTTTCGCTCACGTCCATTCGTTGCAGTGGGCGGCGGGACTCTACCGAGTGCTGTTGGGATTGGCCAAGAAAAGCATCATCGCCGACTCGATGAACCCGCTGACACAGCCGTTGCTTACGCCGGGACCGCCATACGGTAGCGGAGACTATTGGATCGGGGCGCTAGCCTATTCGGTAAAGATCTACTTCGACTTTACTGGTTATTCCGACATCGCAATCGGCCTTGCAGAGTTGCTCGGCTTTCGCATCGTCGAGAACTTCGATCGGCCGTATTGGGCGCGTAACATCTCAAACTTCTGGCAGCGCTGGCACATCTCGCTGAGCTCCTGGATCCGCGACTACGTCTTCATTCCGCTCGGCGGCAGCCGGCGCAAACTGGGGAGAGTGCTCTTCAATCTGACGCTCGTGATGGCGATTGCCGGATTGTGGCACGGTGCCAACTGGCACTTCGTCGTGTGGGGACTCTTCCAAGGCTCCGGACTGGCGATCCATCGCGCGTACAGTTTGATCGTTCCCAAAGACATTCTCGCGCGGCTCGGATCATTGGCAGCTTTGAACTACGTCAGCGTGGCCGCGACGTTTGCCTTTGTGACTCTCGGCTGGGTGCTCTTTGCCTCGCCGTCGTTAGCGACGGCGGCAACGGTCTATCGAAATCTGTTCTAGTCGTTGCTCGTGGCATGATCTTGTCCAGGGAAAAGCGCGAGCAGCGTTAAGAAGGCGTTCTGCGTGAAGCGAAACCCCGTATTGCCGATAACGTCGCTGCTCTCGATCCTTCTCGCATCATTTCATCTGGTGGATGACATCGTATACGGGTCGGAAAAAGGCGTCGCGCCAAACCTCCTTATGGTAGCCATTCTTGCAGTTTGGCTGTACGGAACGGTGGTGCTGCCCGAACGTCGGGTGGGGCATATTATCATGCTGCTCGGATCGCTAGCCGGGCTGACCATTTTCGTGACCCACCTGACGGGCGCCGGGGGCCTCGCGGGGGTCGAGATCGGCAAATTGAGCGGAGCGTTTTTCTTCGTCTGGACGCTGCTCGCGCTTGCGGTTGTTTCTCTTTTGTCGCTCACGCTCTCAGCGTATGGTCTATGGAGTCTGTTGCGCTCGAAGGCGCTACCATGAATGCGCGGACTGCTACATCGGGGGCAGCGCACCGGTTACATTGAGGTGAAGGCTCGCGGGTAAGCTCCCGTGTCCTAACGCATCAGCGAGCTGCTTCGCATGCAAACGCGCGTCGCTGGCCGGCGCCGTCAACTCGAACACTCGCTCGATACCCTCGAACGTTGCAGTACCGTAAACGGGGCTGACCGCTCCGGTTTTTTGATAGATCATGCGGATCGTCAGTGTCTTAGCGCGCGGCAACGCTCGCACGCGGTCGCCCAAAATTTGCATGGCTTGCGACTCTAAGTCTCGCATCGCGGCGGGTCGTGGTTGTTTATTCGTGACGATCGTCGTCACGAGCGGTGTGGCATCCCAAAGGAGCAGCGGGCTTGCGCCGCCTTTAGCAACGACGACCATGCCCTGATCGGCAAGAGCCGCCTGCGCTCCAAGCGCGCAAAATGCAACGCAGGCAAGCGTGCGTAAAAACTTCATTGGATTCTTAACGGCTGCTATGAGGCGACGAGTTCCAACGCCGGCGCACATTTTTCGATCGGCCGCGGGCTGAGGATGTCGAGTTCTTTTTCGAATGCGGTGGAGAGCAGCTCCCACGAGAAGTGGCTGCGAACCACGCGATAGCCCGCTTCGGCCAGCTGGTCGCAATGCCGCGGATCGCGTTCGAGCTCGATGATCTTCTCGGCTAAAGCCTCCGCCGTGATGTCCTTGATCCAGATCGCGGCCTGATCCGGCATCACTTCGCGTATACCGGGCAAGTCGGCGGCAATGACGGGCTTTCCCATCGCCATGTATTCAAAGATTTTGCACGGCAGAGATACTCGCGTCGTCTCCGTGTCGGGAAATGGCAGAACCGCCAAATCGCACTTTGCGAGCAACACCGACATCGCTTCGTACGGCTGAAACCCAAAGAAAGTGCAGTAACGATCGAGATCGCGCGCCGCGATGTCCCTGCGCAGATCGCTTGCGCCGCCGCCGTCGCCGACGAACATAAAGTGTGCACGATGCCCGATGCGCGAGCAGACGCGGTCGATGACGCCGACCAAGTCATCCGTACCGGCCCACTTCTCGAGTCGGCCCGAATAGAGAACGCGAAACGAACCACTCGTACGAGTCGCACCATTGCGTTCGGGGAAGTTTCGCAGATCGACGCCGTTCGGCACGATAGCAATCGGTGCCGTGGCACCGTCGTCGCGAACGCTCTTCGCGAGCAGATG
Source organism: Vulcanimicrobiota bacterium (assembly GCA_019245275.1). Classification (GTDB taxonomy): domain Bacteria; phylum Vulcanimicrobiota; class Vulcanimicrobiia; order Vulcanimicrobiales; family Vulcanimicrobiaceae; genus JAFARW01. The sequence goes on along the minus strand of JAFARW010000209.1, from coordinate 808 downwards.
CGTGATACAGGTGATGCGATTGGGCCGGCGTGCGACGAAGCGCTCGATGTATCGCATCACTTTTGGAATCCACTTACCTCGGTGTCCGGACGTTTCGACGGCGAGCGGCGTCCACGCGTCGGGATAATCAAGCAATACGGGAAGTCGCGCTAACTTCGCACAGAGAATGCCGACGACTCCGGTAATGAAGCTCGGATGGCCGACGACGATCGCCGCCGGGCGCATCTTCTCGATGCGGCGCAACGCCTTTCGAACGAGCATCGGAATCGACAGTGCGTAAGCGAGTTGAAGGCGCAGTCCTCCGCGCGTATACAGATGATGGATAAAACGCGGCAAGCTGAGGTAGCTGCCCCGAATGCCGCCGAAGTAGACGGTGCTATCCGAATCGCGAAAACTCTCCGCATATGGGAGAAGCGCCGGTTCGCAACGGCGCGTGATCACGCGCAACGGCGGCGTGATCAGATACTCCGGACGCCAACGCTGCAAATTTTCGACGAGATGAAAGAGACGCCGATCGGAGCCGATGTACGGCGGAAAATACTCCGCGAATACCGCGACGGTTCGGTGTGTGACAGGCGAATCTGATGCAGCGTCCGCTGCGAACCGATGTGCCGCGGGACTCAGCATGGGGGTGCGTGATACGTTGCCCGCTATCGGTTCCCTTTCACCGCAGGTGCCGCGCGCCTTCAGATTTCATCTTTCTCAGAGATCGGAGTTTATTTGGAAACCTCTAATCAAGTCTCGCGCGGCTCATCTTCGGTCGCTTTTTGCCGATTTCATCGTTCCTGCGGCGGCCACAATGCGCTGC
>JAFARW010000100.1 GCA_019245275.1 Vulcanimicrobiota bacterium | reverse complement strand
TGCTTCGGGTGCAGATTGCTCCGACGTCTGCGTGGCAACCGAAACGAACAGCAGCGCAACAAGCGCATGCAGCAGTATCGAAATCGCATAGCCGATCGCCAGCCGGCGATGCAAACGCTCGTCGGTGGGATCCCGGCGCGGCATCTCGCGTAAGTGCGCTTCAAGCGCCGCAGGAGCCTGCCGTTAAAGTAACGCAAGCGGCCTCGCGTGCCGATTCCGCAAAAGCGCACGAAGATTGTCGCAACGATTGGGCCTGCATCGCGCGACGACGCGATCTTGCGATCGTTGCTGCAATCCGGTATGAACGTCGCGCGCCTGAACTTCTCGCACGGCACGCCTCCCGAGCACGGTGCAGTAATTGATGCGTTGCGGCGCATCAGCGATAAATTGGAAATACACACCGCGGTTTTGCAAGATTTGCCGGGACCAAAGGTGCGAACGGGTGAGCTCAGTGGGGACGCGACGTCGGTCCGGCTCGAGCGCGGACAACCATTCACGCTGGAGGTCAACCCGATTGCCGGCGACGCGCGACATGTCTCCGTTTCCTACGCAAAGTTGCCGGCCGATGTGACAGTTGGCAAACGAATCTATCTCGCGGATGGAGCGATCGCGCTTCGAATTACTGCCAGGAACGCAAAATCGATCGAAACAATCGTTGAAGTCGGCGGCCAACTGCGTCCGGTGCAAGGCATCAACTATCCCGACGGTTCGCTGAACATCGCGGCCGTCACTGAACGCGATCTTGAATTTCTCGAGTTTGGTTTAAGCAAAGACGTCGACTGGGTTGCCGTGTCGTTCGTTAGATCGGCCGACGACATCGCTCAAGTTAAAGCATTTATCGCAAAGCGTCACGGGTTCGCGCGCGTGCTCGCAAAAATCGAACGGCACGAGGCCCTAAATGATATCGAAAACATCATAAAGGCGGCGGACGGCATCATGATCGCTCGCGGCGATCTCGGCATCGAGATGCCGCTCGAAGTTGTCCCGATGATCCAAAAGGATCTCGTGGCGCGCTGCAACCGCGTCTCGAAGCCGGTTATCACGGCGACGCAGATGCTCGAATCGATGATATCGTCACCGCGGCCGACGCGCGCTGAAGCCGCGGACGTGGCCAACGCAATCTTAGACGGCAGCGACGCCGTCATGCTTTCAGGAGAGACGGCCGTCGGAGCCTATCCGACCGAAGCCGTGCGCGTGATGGCGCAGATCGCTGTCGAGGTGGAGCGTTCGTATCCGCACGAGATATTGCACGCTCGCCGTCTCGAAAACATTCGTCCCGACATCGCCAGCTCGATCGCCGAGTCCGCGGTGCGCAGCGCGGATGAACTTGAGCTTCCTTATATCGTCACCGGCACCACCACCGGCAATACCGCGCACCATATCTCGGCGTTCCGCCCGCGCGCGCGAATCATCGCTCTGACGCCGGTTGTCGAAGTCGCACGCCGGCTCGCGCTAATTTGGGGCGTGGACGCGCTCTTAATCGACGAGTACGCATCGTTTGATGAATTGCTCGAAGTCACAGAGCAACGGCTCAAACACGCCGGGCTCGCGAATCCTGGTGACTGCGTCGCGTTTACAACCGGCATGCCGGTCGGCGCCGGCGGCACAAACGTCCTAAAAATCCACCGAATCAGCTAGATTCGTTTGATCGACACGCCCCAGAGCATCTTCTCTTCGAGCCGCTCGAAGAAATGCAACGGCGATGTGCGTGCAAAGCGAATCGTCTTGGGATGCTTGGTGATGACGACACTCGCGCCGGGCTTGAGATCGCTTGCGAGGTCACCGTCCGTTTCGAGGTTCGCGTGTTCGATCTCGGAGTCGCATGTGATCGTGATGCGCGACGTGATCGGCACGATCAAGGGCCGGGAGAAGAGCGTGTGCGCGAGCAGCGGAGCGATGCCGAATGCTTCAACCCGCGGCGAGATGATCGCGCCGCCTGCCGACAAGAAGTAGGCAGTCGAGCCGGTCGGCGTTGAGATGCAGATGCCATCCGCCGGAATGTGCGCCGCTTGGTCGTCATCGAGACAAAGCCCGAACGGCACTATTCGAGAGATCCCGCCTTTTCGAACGATGACGTCGTTCAGCGCAAAATAGTGTTTGCCGTTATACTCCGCTTGCAACGCGACGCGCTCTTCGATATGAAGGCCATTGGCGAAGAGCTCGGGCAGCCGCTCGATTCGCGGATCGTCTTCATCGAACTCCGTCAGGAAACCGAGCCGGCCGGTGTTGATGCCTAAGAGCGGCGTATCGGACTCAATGGCGAGGCGCGCCGCACGCAGCAGCGTACCGTCGCCGCCGATCGTCACGAGCAGCGCTGCCTCGCCAAACGGCATCTTGCCCTCCGTCGAAAGCACATCGTAGCCGCGTTCCGAAAATGCGCGCGAGACGCGTTCGGCGAGCGCTTGTGCGTTGCCACGATTCGGATCAACGTAGAGCGCAATAGTTTGCGCCTTCGCGTCGATGCTCACGACTCTAAAACCCCGACGACGTCCGAGATCGCTTCATCGCTAATCGCTTCACCGCTGGACTTTACGAGGATGAAGAACTCTCGATTTCCCGCTGGCCCGAGCAGCGGAGACGCCACAACTGAAATGGCCCGCAAGTCCAACGCATTCATCGCGTCACGCACTTCGCGCAACACCGCGACATGTACTTCGGGATCGCGAACGACACCACCGCGCCGCACACGCTCCCGGCCCGCTTCGAACTGCGGCTTAACGAGTGCGACAATTGCACCACCCAGCGCTAGGTGGGATCGCGCCCGTTCGACGATTGGGCGAAGCGAGATGAACGAGACGTCGATCACGATCAGATCGAACGGTTCGCCGAGCGTCTCGTTCTCGATATAACGAAAGTTCGTGCGCTCCACGACGCGAACGCGCGGATCATTGCGCAATTGCCACGCCAATTGACCGTAGCCGACGTCAACTGCGGTCACGTGCGCCATCCCGAAACGCAGTAAACAGTCGGTAAAGCCGCCGGTGCTGGCACCGATATCGAGCGCGCGCTTGTCGCTGGGATCGATGCCAAATGATGTTAGTGCCTGTTCGAGCTTCTCGCCACCGCGGCTGACGTAGCTTTTGGCACGTTCGACCTCGATCTGCGCGCCATCTCGGACGTTTGTGCCGGACTTAGTAATCGGATCACCATTTACACGAACGCGGCCCGCCAAGATCAAACCGCGGGCCTGCGACCGAGTCACACCGGACTGCAGGGCAACCGCGTCATCGAGGCGCATGGCCTTGCCATTCGCAAACGCACACGGCCGTTCCGCGCTCTCGCATTCGCAGTCGTGATCGCCGCGTGCTCGTCAACCACATCGGCTGACCAACACGTGACGACATTGCTCCCAAACGGAAGTTATACATACGCGATTCTCGAGCGCGGCAAGCAACTCGCCACGAGCACGATCGTCGTCAGTCGAGCCAACGGCGCGCTGACGATCGAGGAACATGCATCGCCCATGGAGCCAAGCGAAAAGACAATCCGAACGCTCGACGCTTCAACGCTCGTTACCCGCTCGTATACGACCGGAGTTCCCGAACGAACCGTTGCGAGCGTTACCGTGAGCGGCGACAACGCTGTCGTGCAAGACGGCACTTCAACGTTGCGGTTCGTCGCAGCACGCGGTGCACCGTTCGCGGTCTCAGACCTTGTCGTCGGCTTCTGGTTTCATCTTCCAGCCACATTACACGCGGCTCGCACGCAAAAGTTAACGGTCATCAGTTTAGGGTTCGCAACCAAGGTCGGACCGTTGACGGCATCCACAAGTACCGCGGCTCGGCCGTCACGGGTCCCGAAACGCGATTCCGCGCTTAGCGTGACGGGCGAGGGTGCTACCGGCACGCTCTGGTACGATCCGCAGACCTTCGTGTTAGACGAATTCGACGTGCCCGGGCACCAGTTCGTCTTTGCGCGGATCGCTAACCCCGAGCGTTAACGCCGCTCATTCCTCGCCGTCGAAGTAATCGAGCGAATCGGATCGGATAAAGCACCGCTCAGGAGATAGCACGCCCCATTTTTGGCTGTCCGGATAATACCACGACTCGCCGATCGGATTATCGGCGACGACATACATCAGTAAATCTTCATCACCGTTGTTAGAGATGGCGTGCGCTTCACCAGGTTTAAAGATGAACGCATCGCCGGTTTCAACTTGCATCGATCCAGCTTCGTGGCGGACGACTCCGCGACCCGAAATCACATGGTAAAACTCCCACTGTGCGCTGTGCGAGTGATATGGATACGGCGTTGCGCCCGGCGGTATGCGCGCGATTTCTACATCGAAGGGATGGCGTTCATGTAAATCCGTTGACTGCGGCCGGCGCCCGAGCGCAAGCGAGATCTGCTTTCCGGCGCCTTTGAACTTGCCTTTTGGCGAGTCCCAAACTTCTTCTTCGACATCTTTTGTGTTGACTTTTCGCATTATTGTATTACTCTTCGCCGTCATAGTAATCGAGCGGCTTCGAGCGGATCAGGCTGCGCTCTGGAGATGCTACACTCCATTTCTGGCTGTCGGGGTAGTAGCACGATCCGCCGACTGGATTGTCGGCAATCACATACATGACCAAATCATCGTCGCCGTCGTTCGAAACGACATGCGCTTCCCCAGGCTTGAAGAGGAACGCGTCGCCGGTTTCGACCTGGGTTGTACCACCCTCATGGCGCACGACTCCATGTCCCGAAATCACATGGTAGAACTCCCACTGTGAACTGTGCGAGTGGTACGGAAATGGCGTCGCGCGTGGCGGGATGCGTGCGATTTCGACGTCGAACGGGTGGCGTTCGTTGATATCCGTCGACTGCGGCTTGCGCCCCAATGCAATTGAGACTTGCCTGCCCGCGCCGTTGAATTTGCCTTTGGGCGAGGTCCAGGTCTCTTCTTCAACGTCTTTCGTATTGACTTTGCGCATTATTTCACCGCCGCCGAGACGACGTAGCGTGGAATCAAATCTTGCGCGTAGGTGCGCCATACCGGGAATTGACCGTAGTTGCCGGCCGTCATCATTACAGCCATGTCGAGTTGCGGCAATATCACGAGAAGCTGGCCTCCATTTCCGCCTGCGCTTATAGCATGTATTGTCTTGGAACCGGCATGGTAATCAAAAAGATGCCAGCCGTACCCATATTGATCCCCTTCGCCCTCAGGACTCGTTCTCGGAATTGCGGACTGTTTGAGCCACTCGTCACTGATAATCGGTCGGCCGTTCCAGCGGCCGTGATCTAAGAAGAGCTGGCCGAATTTCAAAAAATCGCGCGGCCGAAAGTAGTCGCCGCCTGCCATGTACGCCGTCTCCGGCGGCGGGCTCATCAGCCACAGTCCGTACGTCCCGAACTGCATCGGCCGTGCAAAATGCTGATCGAAGTAGGCGGGCAGCCACTTTCCGGTAACGCGCGTTAGGATTCCGCCGAGAAGGTTGATGCCCGCCGAACAGTAGATCGATCTCATGCCCGGCTCGTAAAGCATCGGAAGATCGAGCGTGTACTTGTACCAGTCGGGCTGTTTTGATTGGGACTGCATCGCGTCTTCGTTGCCGGGCGAGGTGTCATCGTTGTCATCGCAAGCGAAGCCAGACGACATCGTCATCAAATGCGCAACGGTCATGTGCTGCTTGCGCGAGTCATCGTTGGCGATCGGCGCGTATTGCGAAAAGAGCCGCAATACGGGGGAACTCGGACTGACCGGCGCGTGATCTTGGATCGCGCGACCAATCATCAAAGTCGTGACACTTTTCGATGCCGAACGCATATCGTGTGGCCGACCCGCATCGAATCCATAGAAATACTCGTCGAGCACAAGTCTGCCGTGCCGCTCGATCTGCAGACTTTGGATGTATGGCGCGCGCAGCGAATCGGTTGACGCATGGACGATCGAATTCACGAGATCGACGATCGGCTTCGGCGCAAGCCCGACGGCGGAAAGTGACGCGGTATGCCATCCGTCCGCTAATGCGGCTGGTTTGCGATACTGATAGTTTGTAACGCCGGCGCGCGGATAGAACACCGGATCCGCTCCCTTTTGAAATACAAAATCTCCCGGGAACCATCGAAATTGAAAGTGTAACGCCCCCGCCTGATCGAGCGAGCCGGTAAGATCCGGCGCGTTCGCGCGCTGCAGATGAACGTCCGCGCCGGCAAGCACGACGCTGCGCGTGCCGATTCCCGCGCCGGCATTGCTCTCGGGATTTCGGAAAAATGCTTCGAGCGTTCCATCAGTGCGCCGCTGAACTACGAAATAGAAATGCTGCGTGTCGCGCAGCGTGCTTCTGAATCGTTGCGGGATTGCGAATGGCGCCGTACCGCTTTCGCTCTGCGGCTGAATGAAGAAGCCGCTTCGGACGACTTGCGCGCTGCTTTGAATCTTTGGTCCAAAATCGCGCTGTGCAGACCAAACGCCGATCAGATCATTCGGGGAAGGTTGCGGCGCCGCACCAAGCAGCAGAATCGTTAGCAAACAGAGGAGCCGGCTCAAAATGGAATGTCATCGTCAGTCGATTGCGAACGCGCGGCATCCGTCGATCCTTGCATCGCACGATCGATCTGATCTTGCGTGGATTTCAGGAGCGCGGCGCATTCATCGGCGAGTGCCTTGCCTTCCTTAAAGAGCGCAATCGTCTTGTCGAGTTCGACGTTTCCGCCTTCCAGCTCGTTAACGATCGCTTGTAGCCGAGCGATTTTGGCCTCAAAAGTTGCGGGTTGTTTCTCAGGCATCGGCAACCGCCCGTTCGACGCGCGCGTGCAGCGCCCCATGTTCGAGCCGCGCTTCGATCTCATCGCCCGTCTTCGTCAAAGACGCGCGCCGCAAAACTTTGCCGTCTAAGAGGACGATCGCGTAGCCGCGAGACAACGGCGCTTGCGGGTTAAGCGCATCCAGCCGGCCGAGCAACAACTCGGTTCGATGGCGCGCGTGCTGCAAAATCGCTGTGGTGCTCGTCTGCAGGGCGGCGCTGAGCTGATCGAAACGCCTCACACGCTCGCGCATTCGACTCTCCGGTTTCTGCCGATCGAGACGCGCTTGAATCTGCCAGAGGCGTTCTCGCTGATTGCGAACGTACAGCTGACTCTGTGAGCGCAGGCGATTCACAAGCAAGTCATGGCGGCGCGCATGTTCGAGCACGCTTTGCTTTGCCGCCAACGCTAGTTCTTTTCGTAACCGATCAACGGTTGCGAGAGCCTCATCCCGTAAGCCACCGAGGTACTGAGCCGCGTTCGACGGCGTCTCGACGCTCAAGTCGGCGACGTCATCAGCGAGATGGCGATCGCCGGTGTGTCCGATTGCGGTCAGAACGGGATGGCGCGCTCTCACGATGGCACGCACGACGGGCTCTAGATTGAAAGGAAAGAGATCTTCAAACGTACCGCCGCCGCGCGCCAGGACAATGAGATCGACGTCGGATCTTGACGCACGATCCAGCGCTTCAGCGATATCGATTTCGGCTCCGACGCCCTGTACGCGGGTCTCAATGAAGACCATCTGGATCTGGGGTGCCCGAACGCGCAAAGTATTGACGAAATCTTCCGCGCCTTTGCCCTTGGCTGATACGATTGCGACGCGTTGGGGACAGGAAGGCAACGGCCGTTTGCGCACCACTTCGAACAACCCTTCGCCACGAAATTTCTTCTTGAGCGCCTCAAGCTGAGCGTAGAGCGCACCCGCGCCCACGGGTTCGACGGAGGCGACGTACAGCTGATATTTGCTCGCGAGCCGGTAGGTTGCGATGAAGCCCGCTGCGATTACTTCGCGTCCGTTTTCAAATGCCGAGACATCGCGCGCGTTGCTTGACCACAAGATGCAGGCAAGTAGATCGTTGGCTTCCTTCAGATCGAACGCGTAGTGTCCCGAAGGCAGTCTACGCCGGTTCGAAACTTCACCTCGCACGCGAAGCGATTTTAAGCGAGTATTTGCTTGGAGAAGTTTCGTGATGTACGTCACGACCGCGCTGACGCCGTAAACGGGTAGCGCGGGCGCCGCGTTGCTCATGGCGTTGCGGTCGGCAATGGCTGAAGCGTTGCCGCGCCTTCGGGCGGCTGGTACGCATTGATATCAACACGCCGCGCAGAGCCCGGGCTTGAACATGTTCCTAGCGGTTCGGTGCCGGGCAGATAATATTCGTAACCGCCGCCGCAGTTGGCGACTTTGACGACCTCGCCGCTTGGGAATGGGAAATCGTGTTTTGGTGTATTCGCGAGCGCCGCTGTCATGAAGCGCGCCCAGGTCCGTGCCGGAATATTTCCGCCGTACGACTCATTCATCGGCGAATAGTTATCGTTGCCAAGCCATACGGCCGCAACCAAATCGGGCGTAAAGCCAATAAACCAAGCATCGCGGTAGCTAGACGTCGTTCCCGTTTTGCCCGCTGCCGGACGGCCGATCTGGGCGTTCGTTCCGGTGCCGGATTGAATGACACTCTCCATCATTGAGTCCATGATGTAAGCGGTTCCGGCGCCGACGACTTCGACTTGTTGCGGAAAGCGATTATTCAGAATCGTCGTGCCGAGCGAATCTTTAACGATGCGAAACGGCGAGGGCTCGATATGCACGCCTTGATTCGCAAGCGTGGAGTACCCGGACGCCATGTCGAGCGGACTAACGCCCGACGTCCCGAGAGCCAGTGAAAGATTGGCTTCGAGCGGCGAGCGGACGCCCATGCGCTGCGCGTATGCAATCACGCGATCGACCCCGATCAATTGGGCAAGCTTGACCGCAACGATGTTGCGCGATTGCGCAAGCGCTGTACGCAGTGGAATCGCGCCCATGTAGCTCATATCGTCGTCCTTGGGTTCCCAGAGAGAGCCGTCGCCCATCGGGTATGAAACCGGCGTATCTTCCATGATCGCCGAAGGCGGCATCCCGCTGTCGATTGCCGCCGTGTACACGTACACTTTAAAGGAAGAACCAGGTTGGCGCCGCGTCTGCCAAGCGCGATTGAACTGGTTGTGTAGCGAAAATCCGCCGGCCCCGCCGACCATCGCGAGAATCTCGCCCGTAGACGGCCGGAGGGCAACCATCGCTTCTTGATCAGCGCCGATGCCTTCCGCCCTGGCCGACTCGACACCCCAATTGATGCAATCTTGCGCGAGCTTTTGGAGGTGCGGATCGAGTGTCGTGTACACTTGCAAACCCGCCTCGTACGTCGCTTGCTTGCCGAACGTGCTCTCGAGTTGGTCGATCGCGTACGTCGTAAAGTAGGGATACGCGTAGCCCTGCAGTCCCGGACTGCGTTCGCCGGCTAAGCCGAGTGGTGCCGCATAGGCGGCGGCGGCCTGGTTGGGCGTCAGGTATCCCGCGGCAACCATTCGTTCGAGCACATGCGCTTGGCGTTGCTTCGCGTGCGAAAGATTGACGTACGGCGAGTAGTCGGAGGGAGCCGCGGGCAACCCAGCCAGCAACGCCGCTTGCCCGACGCTCAGATGCGAGACGCTTTTCCCAAAATAGGTGTGAGCGGCCGCTTCGACTCCATACGCTTGCGATCCGAAGTAGATCAAGTTCAGGTAACGTTCGAGAATTTCGTCCTTCGTGTAGAAACGCTCGATCTCCATCGCCAAAAGCGCCTCTTGAATCTTACGCGACACCGAAACTTCGCCGGACAGGAAGAGCGCGCGCGCGAGCTGCTGCGTAATGGTGGAAGCACCTTGGAAGCGTTCGTGGCGCCAATCGGCGAGCGCCGCGCGGATGATGCCTTGAAAATCAACGCCGTGATGTTGATAGAAATGCTGATCCTCAACCGAGACAAAAGCCTCGCGAACGATCGGCGGAATCCGATCGATCGGCACCCAAACGCGATTCTGGCGATACAGATTTGCGAGCAAGGTTCCGTCGCGCGCGTAGAGATGCGTCGAGCGTTCCGGCTGGTAATCCGCCATGCGATTGATGTCGGGAAGATTCTGCGAATACGAGGCGATGACGCCGGCGATTGTACCGGCGGCAAATAGTACAACGAAGAAGACGGCAACGAGAGCGACGCGCAGGATGCGCCACCACATCGGCGCGGGCCGCTTCAACCTGCGTACATGTGGCGTGTGAAATCTACTGCGTCTCATCGGCTTTCCTCGCGCCGTTGCAGGCAGCCGCAAGTACGCCGTTGATAAATCGTCCGGAATCTTCGGTCGAAAACTTCTTCGCCAATTCGACGGCCTCGTTGATGACGACGGCACGCGGAATCTGCGGCCGATGGAGCAGTTCGAAGAGGCTCATGCGCAGCAAGAGGCGATCGATTGTCGGTAAGCGATCGATTGTCCAACCCTCGAGCAAGGGTGAAAAGGCACGATCGCTCTCCTCAGAATGCTCGAGCGTGCCGTAGACAAGATCCTGGATGAAGGCACGTTGCGACCCTCTGCTTCCACTATGCGTGAACGTTTGGGAGAGCGCCTCCGATGGCGGCTGGTGGCCAACTTCTACGCTGAAGAGGGTCTGCAGGGCGAGTTCTCTCGCCATTCGGCGTGTCGGCATCGCAAACTATGCGGCCGGCGATTCGTGCATGAGCGACGGAAGAAAGTCGATCCCGTAGTTGCCTGATCGAAATGCGCGGCTTCCGAGCACCGTCAAACACTGAGTTATCGTCGTAGCAACCCCTTCAATCACCGTTTCACGCAGTGCCCGTTCCATCCGCGCGATCGCAGCTTCACGCGTATCGGCGAATGCGACGATCTTTGCCAGCATCGAATCGTAAAACGGCGGAATTTCAAGGCCTGAGTACGCGTGCGTGTCGACCCGAATTCCGGGACCCCCAGGAAAGACGACGTCGGCCAACGTGCCGACAGCAGGCGCAAAATTGCGCTCGGTGTCTTCGGCGTTTAGCCGGCACTCGATCGCATGGCCGCCGGGACGAAGGTCTTTTTGCGTATAGCCGAGCGCCTCGCCGGCGGCGATGCGAATTTGTTCCTTGACAAGATCGATGCCGTACACCATCTCGGTAACCGGATGCTCGACTTGGATGCGCGTGTTCATCTCCATAAAGTAGGCTTGCTTTTCGCTGACCAAAAACTCAAGCGTGCCCGCGTTTGTATACGAAACCGTCTTCGCCGCTCTGAGCGCCGTATCGTGGAGCATCTTGCGTACGCGATCCGGCAAATTCGCGGCCGGGGTTTCTTCGATCAATTTTTGGTGGGACGGTTTTTGAATCGAGCAATCGCGCTCACCCAAGTGAACGATGCTTCCGAAATTGTCGCCCAAAACCTGAACTTCGATGTGCCGCGGCCGCTTGATCAGCTTCTCGAGGTATAACCGGCCATCGTTGAAATTCGCTTCGGCCTCCGCTTGCGCCGTCGCAAACGCTCTGTCTATCTGATCGGCGGAAGTTACTTCACGCATTCCTTTCCCGCCGCCGCCGGCCGTCGCTTTGAGCAGCACTGGATAACCAATCTTTTCAGCCGCGCGCGCCGCATCCGCGGACGATTCCAAAACCTCCGTGCCGGGTGTCGTCGGAACGCCGGCTTGGCTCATCACCCGCTTTGCATTCGCCTTATCTCCCATCAACGCGATCACTTCGGGCCGCGGGCCGATGAAAACGAGACCGTGGTCGCCGCAGATCTCGGCAAAGCGCGCGTTCTCTGCCAAGAAACCGTAGCCGGGATGAACCGCGTCGGCACCGGTGATCAATGCCGTCGAGACGATGTTCGGAATGTTCAGGTATGAATGTGCGGCCGAACCGGGGCCGACGCAAAAAGCCTCATTCGCTTGGCGGACGTGCAGCGAATTGCGATCGGCTTCGGAGTAGATCGCGACGGTCGATACGCCCAATTCTTGGCACGCACGATTGATGCGGAGCGCGATTTCGCCGCGGTTTGCGATCAGGACTTTTCTAAACACGCGTCATGGCCGAGCAATCTCGAAGAGTGGCTGGCCGTACTCGACCGAGGCGCCGTCCTCGATCAGAACGGCGACAAGACGGCCGGCACGCCGAGAAAGCACCGGATTCCGGATACCGAGCGCCTCAACATAGGCCAATTCGCGGCCTTCATCGAGCTGCACGCCCGGCGCCGGCACCGGTTTGACCAGATGTGCGATCCCGACAAGATTCGCTTTAATGACATCAACGGGAACATCTTCGCGCGCGCCATCGGAAACGATCCCGTTAGCGTCGCCTTGCCCTCCTTGCGGAGCAACGCGACGGGCACGACGCAGCTCGATCGTGTCACCATTCGTATCGCTGATGCGCAGACCGATCAAGTCGGTTTGTTCGAACGCATCGACGAAACGCCGCACTCTCTGCGTGATGTCGTCGCTCTCTTCAGGCATGAGCGGGGTGCATTCGCCGACTTGCGGATCGTATCCTGAGCGGTCGAAATCGCGATAGCGTGAATCGATATCTGCCAGCGGCGCGAGAACGAATTGGCGTTCCAACATAAGGGGATGTGGAACGATCAAACCCGGTTCTTCAATCCGCTCCTCGCCGTAATAGAGGATGTCGAGATCGATGACTCGCGGACCCCAACGATACGTTTGGCGCCGTCCGAGTTCAGCTTCGAGTGATTGCAGAGCTTCTAAAAGTTTACGTGGCGCCAGTTGTGTCTCTAAAAGCACGGCGGCGTTGATAAAATCCGGCTGTCCCTCTACACCCCATGGCTGCGTACGATACAGTCGCGACACACTTGTTAATGCGCCCAGCCTGCGCAACGCTCCGATCGCTGCATTTACGTTCGCAACGGCATCGCCCTGATTCGAACCGATTCCGATCGCAGCTACAGTCACCGTAGATGGCACGGATTGCGCTTGCGCAGACGAACGACGGGGGTTGCGCCGCTCAAGATTTCCGGTTTCGCGATCGCGACTTCCGCGCCGGCGACGCGCACATCTTCGAAGATCGCGTTCAGCAGTTCCGCGGCGAGACGCTCGAGCAAGCGGAACGAATGCTCTCGCACGGTCGTAACGAGCCGCTCGGACAGCGCTGCATAATCGAGCGTTCTTTCGAGGCGGTCGCTCGACGAGGCAGCATCCAAATCGATCTCGACTCGGACGTCAATGTCAAGCGGTTGGTCGTGCAGACGTTCCGCCTCCGAAGCTCCGTGCTTCCCATGCGCCCGGATCCCGCGAATCTCGATTACGTCCACCCGTCGGGCCGCCATCCACGTTCGATCGCATCGCTGACGGTGATCACATCGCGCATCGCCCGCACGTCGTGCACGCGAACGATATCGACGCCGGCGGCGATTGCGAGTGCAATTGTCGCCGCAGTTCCAAAAATTCGCTCGTGCGGTTCCTTTCCCGTTAGCTTGCCGATCGTTGACTTACGCGACGTGCCGAGCAGCGTGGGAAATCCCAAAGCAACGATCCGGTCAAGCGAATGCAAGATCGCCAAATTGTGCTCCGGCAGCTTTCCAAAACCGATGCCCGGATCCAGAATGATGCGCTCCTCCGGCACGCCGCGTCGCGCTGCAAACTGCGCGCTCTCGTTAAGCCGTACCAAGACCTCTTCGACGACATCGCGTTCATAGACAGGTGCTTCCTTGTTGTGCATGATAATAACCGGCGTCTCACGCTCGAGCACGACCTCGAGAAGCTCGCTTGAGAGCCCCCAGATCGAGTTCAAGATGTCGGCGCCGGCTTCGCAAGCGGCTTGAAGCACGCTCGCATCAAAAGTATCAACGGAGACGATCGCATCGTGAATGCGCGCGCGCACGCCTTGCACAACGGGCAACAGGCGCTCGCGTTCGGTAGTTGCAGAAATCGGCGTATATCCGGGCCGCGTTGATTGCGCGCCGATGTCGAGAAGGTCGGCCGAGCCGGCGTGCTGCTCCAGCGCATGAGCGATTGCATCATCTGCATTGAGAAGTCCATCGCCCGAAAACGAATCCGGCGTGACATTCACGACGCCCATTAGATAAGTTCGCCGTCCCCAAGCAAGCTCGCGGTCGCGTATTCGCAGCGCGCCGCGCGCGTTAACCGGCTGGGGCCTGCGTACCGACGTTTTCAAGCCACCACGCTCTCAAATCCGCGACAACGAACGTCGAGCCGGTCACGACGACGATGTCGCCCTGTTCGGCATTGCGGCGCGCGATCGAAAGCGCCTCGACCGGATCGCTGATCTCACGACCCCAGAGACCGAGGTCTTGCGCGATGCTCGCGAGCCGTTGCGGCCTTGCGGCCGTCCTTCCCGCCGCATGGAAGGTCGTAAAGATAAACGAGCTCTCAAAACCGGTAAACGATTCCAACAGTTCTTTCGCGTCCTTATTTTCGCCGATCGCGATCACGAACCAGTAGCGGTGATCGTCGCCAAAGTGCGCCCGCAACGCGTGCGCAAAGCTGCGCGCCTTATCAGAGTTGTGCGCCACGTCAAAGACGACGGTTGGGTTTCCAGGCAGGACTTCCATTCGGCCCGCTATGTGCACGCTTTCGAAGCCTTGCTCCACATCGAGCGGCGTTACGCGATAGAGCGTTGGAAGTTGCTCCAGCGCTACGACGGCAGCCGCTGCATTGCGGATTTGAAAGTCGCCGAGTAGAGGCATCTCGACCTTATAGTTCGCTTGATTTGTGCGGAGGACGAAACTCTGGCCGTACTGCCCTTCGACCTGATCTTCGATCGCGCGCACTTGCGATTGGACGGACACGTACGGCGCGCCGGCTGCCGCGCAACCGGCGCGAATCACGCGCTCGGCTCCAGGATCTGAAACTGCTGTTACGAGCGGCACGCCCGGCTTTGCGATGCCCACCTTATCGGCGGCGATCGCTTCCAGCGTATCGCCGAGTACATCCGTGTGATCGAGCCCAATGTTCGTGATGACGCTGACGAGCGGTGTGATGACGTTGGTGCCGTCGAGGGTGCCGCCCAACCCGACTTCGATTACCGCGATGTCGACACGCTCCAGGGCGAAGTGCAGAAACGCAAGCGCGAGCAGCGTTTCGTAGTACGAGGGCCGGCTGTACTCGCGTGTCACTTCCTCGATTGCGCTCCCCATGTCCGTCAGCAATTCTGCAAACCGTTCGTGCGAAATTGAAACGCCGTCGATCCGCGCGCGCTCGGTCATCGACTCGAGATGCGGCTTCGTGTGCAAGCCGCAGCGCTTTCCGCTCGCCGTCAGGATCGCGGCGATCATCGTCGCAGTCGAGCTCTTGCCGCTCGTGCCCCCGATGTGCAGTGAGGGGTAGCGTCGCTGCGGATTTCCGAGCACTTCAAGAAAATACCGCATGCGATCCAAGCGATACGGCGTGCGCGGCGATGCGACTTCGCTGACGGTGCTGTAGAGGTACGCCTCGGCCTGCTCGTAGTTCATCCGTCAACAACCCGGTCGTTCAGAAGTTCGATCGCATGCGGCAGCACCGGCAGAATCACATCGAGCGACTCACCGACCGCTTTCGGACTTCCCGGAAGATTGACAATCAGCGTACGGTGGCGCACGCCGGCAACCGCGCGCGAAAGCATCGCGCTGCGCACGATGTTGAGTGAGAAGCTGCGGATCGCTTCGCCGATGCCGGGTACCTCATAATCGATGACGCCGGCAGTCGTCTGCGGCGTCCGATCGCGCGGCGAAAGTCCCGTGCCGCCGCTCGTCAAGATCAGGGATGCAACGCTTCGGTCGCACAAGTCGATCAGTTGTGCCTGAAGTGCACCGGGCTCATCGGCGATAACAGTTTCGTGAACAACTTCGTAAGCCGGTCCGAGCCGTTCTTTTATGATCGGGAGACATTGATCCGGGCGCTCTCCGGACGCCGCGCGATCCGAAAGCACGATCAGCGCGACGCGGTACGTCATCGCGACGCCTTCCATACGCCGCTCTTACCGCCCGTTTTCTCGATCAGCCGGATGCTTTCGATCCGAATTCCGCGTTCGAGCGATTTGACCATATCGTAGATCGTTAAGGCCGCAATCGCAGCCCCAACCAGCGCTTCCATCTCAACTCCGGTGGCAGCATTCGTTTGCACATCCGTTTGAACGACGAGCACATTGCGATCCCAACGGAAGTTGACGTCAACGCTGGAAAGCGGCAGCGGATGCGTGAGCGGTATCAGGGCAGGCGTCTGTTTCGCGGCTAAGATTCCAGCGATCTGGGCCGCCGCCAGCGCATCGCCTTTTTTTAAATCCACTTTCCGTATCGCGGCTGCGGCCGCCCGAGATAACGTCAACCGTGCTTCCGCGCGGGCTCGGCGAGCCGAAGCTTTCTTTGTCGAGACATCAACCATCGACACGGAACCATCCGCACGAACGTGCGCGAGTGCGGGTTGTTTAAGGCGTCGCGCGCTCACCGGCGAAACGCATCCACACCAAAGCGAGGATGCCCAACACGGCAAACAGCACAAAGTGGCTGACATGGTGCTTGTGCGCTGGGTCGGCGAACCAACCAATCACACCTAACGCGTAGCAGATCGCAATCACAAAGCAGACGATGGCGATGACGAGCGCAACGTATTTCAAGAAATCACTCCTTTGTATGACAGCCACAGGCACAATGCTCCGAATACCAAGCAATACCAGCCGAACGGACGAAGGTCGTTTCGCTGGAAATATTTTGTCAGAAAGGCGACCGAGAGATAGGCGGCGATGCCCGCGAGAATTCCGCCGTAGAGCGCCTGCAGCGCGATCACGTGCGTGCCGCCTTCCCAAAGCCGCGGTAGCTCAATCAACGCCGCAGCTCCGATAACGGGAGTTGCCAGCAAGAAAGAGTATCGCGCGGCGTCTTCATGATCTAGATCCACCGCTAGGCCGGCGACAATCGACGCACCCGACCGCGATATTCCGGGCAGAAGCGCGAGCGATTGCGCCAGGCCGACCGCAACGCCTTCGATCCACTTCATCGCCTCCAACCGCTTATATCGCTTCCCTCGATCCTCATGCTGGCGTTTGCGAAAAAATTCGCCGACAAACATTATCAGCGCATTTATCATGAGGAAAATCGAGGCATAAGCGGCCGAGCCTAAAAGGTTGCGCACCGGCGATTCAAGATAGACGCCGAGGATCCCAACGGGAATCGATCCGACAACCAGCAACCACGCAATTCGCTCATCACGTTCGTCCGACAGCCGCCCCCGCATGATGCTACGCACGAGCGCCCGCACGAGCGCCACCCACTCACGACGGTAGAAGACGACGAGGGCGATCGCGGTACCCAAATGCAAGACGACGACAAACGCGAGAAAGGTCGGGTCGCGACGGTTCACACTCCAGTGCAGCAACGCCGGAACTAATATGGTGTGCCCGAGACTGCTAACGGGGAACAACTCGCTCACGCCTTGCAAGATGGCAAGCGAAATCGCTTGCAGGTCACTCACGCGCGTGCACGTTTTGCAGCGCGAAGAGCGCGACCTTTATCGCAGCTCGCTTGTCGTTGCAGGATCGAAGCGCACGCGATACGTGTACGTCGACGCGACTTTTTTGCAGCCGCTGATCGCCGGTGAGTACGTGCTGCTTTTCGCAAGGTTTACGGCAATTTGATCGAGTTGCGAATTGCCCGAACTCGATAAGACCGCTGCATCGACGATCGAGCCATTTGCGTCAAGCTGCACGTGGATCTGAGCCACGGCTGCCGTGCCGGTGCGGCGCGCGTCGTCAGGGATGTCCGGCGGTTGCGGCGATGCGGAGACCGCCGCAACGGCAAACGCCTTCGTGCATCCAGAGGCGCCGGACGGCGTTGCAAGATGTGCAACGGTTGGCGCGGGCGATGGCGTTGCGGCAACCGCGGAGGGCACAGGCGCGGCGACAGCGGGACCGCGCGCATTGCGGGACGTTGTCCTTGGAACGTTGATCGCCGCATGCGCGACGGTTTTCGGATGTTGCGGCAGCGATCGCGGGGAGCGCACGATCGTTGTGCGCACTTTATAGATCTGCGTTAATTTCAAAGTCTCGGGCGCTTCTTGTGCCTGCGGCACGCCCCAATGTACGAACCGCACGCCCAGCAAGTGCAAAATCAGAGAGACGATGAGCGCGGCTAACAGAAGACGACGCGCTGATCGAGGACTCACCTAGAATGAGCCGGCGGGTCTAGAGACTTTGGCTTATTGCGCCGGGTCGAAGTTGGCCCGGAAGGAATACGTGCCTTCCGCAGGGGCGCAATTGACAAGCTTCGGAGCATAGGATGACTGCCGAGCGGCGAGCATTGCCGCCTGATCGATCGCCATGTTTCCGGAGCTTTGTAAGACGGTTGCGCTTTCAACGGATGCGCCTGGCGAAAGCGTGATCTTCACGATAACGGTCACCGGCCCCAGACCTTGCTCCTTCGCCGATTCCGGGTACTCCGGGGATACACCGTTCGTCATCGTTGCATCTCTAAACGGATCCGCGCACGCGGGTTTGGGAGTCGGCGTCGGTGCTGCGACTTGATGTCCGCCTCCGCCGGCCGGCGTGCCTTGTGCGTTGGGAGCACCGTTCTCGCTGCCGCTTTTCGGAGCCGTGTACGCCGGCTCACTGGGTCCCGCTCCGGTCGTGGTGTGTGTTTTCACCAAATTTACCTTAAGCTGCTGCTGCTTTTGCGGCTGCTTCGGTTGCGGCGTTGACTTCGGCGGCTCCGTCGGTTTCGGCGTCGGCGTCGGAGGCGGCGGCGTCGGTACCTTGACCTTGGTCTTCTTCATAAGCGAAACTTTTTCGACTTGCTGCTCTTCCGCGTGCGTTTGCTTGAACGGAATCAGCGGCCCCAAAACGAGATGCCCGGCTAGCGAAATCACGAATGCCCAGCCCAAGAAGTTGCGGACACGCTCGCCCGTCGTTAGGAAGGGAGAGCCACCAGCGAGCTTTGCCATCGCTTAAGTCTTCTGACCCTCGATGTGGTTGGCGAGTCCGAAGTCTGTGAGGTCCTGTGATTTCGCGGCGTCCATCACTTGGAGGATCGTGCCGTAGTTGGCTTGCGGATCTGCCTTGATAATCACGCTCTTGTAGACATGTCCCGTTTGCTCTTGAAGCATCTTGAACTGATCCGACGCGGCCTGAATCGGGATCGTGTTCGAGCCGATCTGCACCTCGCTCTTGTCGTTGACGATCACGACGATCTGCGAGGGGTGCACCTTGTCACGATTTTTGGCATCGGGAAGCTTCGGTTCTTTCGTGACCGCGGCTAAGATGATGAAGATGATCAGCAGCACCAACAGCACGTCCGTAAACGGCGTGATGTTGATGGTCGACATGACCTCCTCTTCGCCCGCTCCGGTTGAAACAGCCATAGTTTAGCGCGCCTCCTACGACGTCACGAAGCCGACGTCTTCAAGCCCTGCGATCTTTGCTGCATCCAAGATGCGAATGATGATGCCGTAAGGGGCTTTTGCATCGGCGACGATCGAAACGTGCTTGCCGGGCTTTTTCTGCGCCACCTGACTCATGTCGTAGTAGATGTGACCGACGTCGCTCTTCTTGCCGTCGACGAAGATCACGCCTTTGTTGTTGACGTCGACTTCGATGTTGTCTTTCTTGTTGGGATTCTCGGCCGGATTGTTGCTGCTCTTGTTCGGCAGCTGTTTTTCGAAGCCGGGCGGCGTTATCAGCGCAGCCAGGATCATGAAGATGATCAGCAGCACGAGAAGCACGTCGGTGAACGGCGTGATGTTAATCTCCGCCATCACCTCGTCTTCTTGCTTGGCAGAAAGGAGGGACACTGCCTACCTCGCGGGTTGGCCCGCCGGTGCTGTAGCCGTTGGTTGGTAGAGATCCGTCGGGATCGGCGCGCCGGTGTTATGGAAGTGCAGCATCTCGGCCAACTGATTCGCAGCGACGATCATCTCTTGGTTGTACGCCTTGATACGTGTCTTGAAGTAGTTGAAGAAAATCACGGCGACGACCGCTACGAAGAGACCGGCCGCGGTCGTGATCAACGCTTCCGAAACGCCGGCTGCAACGACCGCTGGAGTCGAGTTGCCTTTCAGCGCGATGTCTTGGAAGGCCCGAATGATGCCTAAGACCGTTCCGAAAAGTCCGACGAACGGTGCGATGACCGCGATCGTGCCGATGATGCCCAAATTTCGTTCGAGCGAATTCAAGTGCTCCATCAGAGCGATCGAGAGTGCATCGGTAATGTCGGCACGATTCTTCTCACCGCGCAACAGTCCGAACTCGAGAATTCGCGGGAGCATGCCTTTATTTTTTTGACAGTATTGCACGGCGCCGTCGATGTCGTCGGATGCGATCCGCTGACCGATCTGCTTGAGCAAACCCTTCGTATCACCGTGCTGCGAGGCAAAGAATACCAGCCGTTCGATCACAATCGCCACGACGACGATCGAGCAGACCAACAATGCCCACATTGCAGGTCCGCCGCGCTGGATGAACCCGTAGAAATTGCTGAAGAAATCCACTTTGTTCCGGCCCCCCTTAGTAGAAGGCGGACCTTTGGCCCACCCTCCAGGATTCTCCTCGTGCTACTGCGGCACGCTCTTGATGAAGTTTTCGATCGCGTTTGATAACTGCGTATTTTGGGCTGCCTTTGCTTCCGAATCAGCCTTGTTCAACGCGTCCATCCCCTGGTTTTTCTGTGCGCGGTTGTTGTTGGAGACGGAAAGTTGAATCAAGGCGACGCCCTGAGCGAAGTTGGCAGTTGGATCGTTGGGATTGAGAGCTACGGCTCGATCGGCTTCCGTCTTCATCCGGTTGAAGTCCGGCTTATCCATCTTACCAATTGCTAACGCCGCCTGCGCGTATGCCGTGACGGCAATCGTCGGATCTTGCTGTGCGGCTTGTTCGTACAACTTAACGGCATCATCGTACTTGCCCGCCTGCATGGACTGCACGGCTTGATTGAAAACCGGCGGGACACGGACGCCTCCTGATGAGCTGGTGTTCGGCGCGATACGTTGAAGCTCGGCGCTAATCGCATTCGCGTCCGCGGTGTCGCCGGTTGCGTTGTAAGCCTGGATAAGGTACTGATCTACCGCAGCGCGATCTCTCGACGACTTGGGTCCGCCACCCATATCGTGTGCTTGCTTCAGGCTGGCAACGGCGTTTGCGTTTTGATTGTTTGCGAGTTGAGCCACGCCAAGAGCGAAGTATGACGCGCCGCTTGGCGACAAAGATACGGCCTTTTGAGCATAGGCGAGAGATTGTTGAGCGTTGCTGGTGTGCAGTTGAACCGCGGCTGTCGCGTAAACCGAACCCGCGACCGATCGATCCCGAGCCGGGATGCTGCTCATCTTATCGAACTCCGCCGCCGCGCCCGTGTAATTTTGCGCCCGCAGCAGCGAGTTGATCGTCGAAATGGCGCCGCTTGCAACCGCGCCTCCCTCGTCGGGCGAAGAGACCGACTTGCCTTTAAACCTCAGCGTGAAATCATAGAACGCGGTCGCCGGTTGTCCACCTCGCGTTCCGACGTGGTAGCTCGAATTTTTTGCGATGTCCAGCGCGGCGGCGTTGTCGCCGCTGTTGGTTGAACGGATGACGTTCTGCACCTGGAAGCTGCCGTCGGATTTAACGAGCACCTTGATGATGACGGTCCCGGAGCCTGCGATAGGAACCGAGCTCCTTCCGAGATGAGAAAGTTTGGGCGGCTTATAGTCCGTCCCGTATGTCGGGGCAGCCGATGCAAGTCCGGTGGACGCGACGGCAACCGTCAGGAATGCGCCGGCTAAGCGAAGCAAACTCATATGCACCTCTCTGCAGCAGTAACGTTACCCATGAACGATTTGTTAAAACTCTTCCACTAGACGGGGAGAAATGCGGCCGTGCGGACCGCGCGGCCTGAGGCAGCAGCCAGGTCCGGCAGGCTCCGCATCAGTTTTGCAAACTCGGACGGCGTAAGCGATTGCGCGCCATCGGACGCCGCATTGTGCGGCTCGGGATGGACCTCGACGAGAAGCCCATCCGCGCCGGCCGCGATCGCAGCCATGGCCATCGGTTCCACCAAACGAGCAATACCGGTACCGTGCGACGGGTCGACGATCACGGGCAGATGCGTGAGCTGACGTAAGAGCGGAATAACTGCCAGATCGAGCAGATTGCGCGTTGCCGAATCGAACGATCGTACTCCGCGCTCGCAGAGGACAACTCGTTCGTTGCCGGTCAGCACGATGTACTCGGCCGCCATCAGCCACTCGTCGACCGTCGCGGCCAATCCGCGCTTGAGCAGCACGGGCTTGCCGGACTCACCCACCTCACGCAGCAAGCTAAAGTTTTGCATGTTGCGAGCCCCGATTTGAAGCATGTCCGCGTATTGCGCGACCAGCTCGACATGCCGGACGTCCAGAACCTCCGTGATGACGGCTAAGCGCTCTCGGTCTGCGGCTTCACGCAACATCTTGAGCCCGCTTTCACCCAACCCTTGGAAAGCATAGGGCGAGGTCCGCGGCTTAAAGGCACCGCCGCGCAAGACGGCGGCGCCACTTTTCACGACGGCTTGCGCCGTCTCGTCAATCTGCGCTTCCGACTCGACGCTGCAGGGGCCGGCGCAGACGATGAGCGCTTCGCCCCCGAATGCGACGTCGTAGCCATCGAGTTGGACAACCGTTCGTTCGCGCCCGGGCTCGCTGCGGACGAGCCGATATTTTTGCGGAATCGAGGCAAATTGTTCCACGGCCGGCCAGTTTTCGTCACACATGCTCGCAGGGCCGCTATCTCCTCCGAGCCGAGCGGGCGCATTCGGCCAAGCTCGAGCCGCCCGAGTGTAATCGTCCCGAACTTGCGGCGCTCCAGCGTCAAGACGCGGTGGCCAACCGCTTCAAACATCCGCCGAATTTGGCGTTTGCGTCCCTCGTGGATCGAGATGTCGATGGTTGAACGGTTAGCCTTCGCGCTAATGATCCGCACCTTCGCGGGCGCAGTCAGTCCGTCATCGAGCTCGACACCCCGTTGCAAGCTCTGCGCTGCCGATGATAGGAATCGTCCGGCTACGATGGCGCGATAGGTCTTCTCGACCCCGAAACGCGGATGCATCAACCGGTGTGCAAGATCACCGTCATTCGTTAAGAGCAAGAGGCCGGAAGTGTCGTAGTCAAGCCGCCCGACCGGAACGACGCGCGAAGAGTTCGCCGGGAGCAGGTCTGCAATCGTGTGACGCCCCTGCGGATCGTGGAGCGTCGTGACGACGTTCGGCGGTTTGTGCAGCGCGAGATAGATGCGTTCGGGCGCAATCGCAACACGACTGCCATCTAACATTACGACGTCGGCTTCGGCAACGGACGTGCCGAGACGATCGACGCGTACACCATTTACGGAGACGCGCCCGCTGACGATGAGCTCTTCGGCTTTGCGGCGCGACGTGACGCCCGCCTGACTTAGGAAACGTTGCAGTCGCATCAGGAACTTCTCAGCCGCGCGAACATGTGGGTATCGAGAAAACTGCCGTTCTTACAAACATCTTGACGAATTGTGCTCTCGTACGTGAAGCCGCACTTCTCAAGGACTCGCCGCGAAGCAGCGTTCGGCTCGAAGACGCCGGACTGCAGCCGGTGAAGATCCGTTTCGCGCCACAGCCAATCGACGAATGCGCTCACGGCGGCCGTCATGATGCCTTGATTCCAAAACGACTCGCCTAACCAATAGCCGAACTCGGCTGTGAATTGCCGCTCGCCGGAAAAGCGCGTGAAGCCCAGTCCGCCGATTGCTTCATGCTCGCGTTCGATCGCAAAATGCGTTTCTTCGTGATCGATGTCAACGCAGTAGCTGAGCCACGACCGCGCATCGGCCATAGTATAAGGATAGGGAAAGCTGTCGCGCAGGTACCGTGAGACGTTTGGGTTGTTCGCGTGCTTGACAACTGCTTCCGCATCGTCATGCCGATACGAGCGGACAACGCAGATCCCGCAATCGAGCCGCATCTAACGTGACACGGAGAAAGGGGCGTTCAGCGCCCCTTAGTACTTGCCGTTGCCGCCGTCTTCGTAGCCGCGCGAGAGTGACAAAGCTTCCTTTGTCACGGATTCCAGGAACTCGTTGTTCGTGCGCGTCTGCGCCATCTTGTCGAGAATGATCTCGGTGATGTCCCCGGAGTTGAGCACCGAAGTTGCGCGACGCAACATCCAGATCTTCCGCATCTCGATCTCGCTGAGCAGCAACTCTTCGTGACGCGTTCCCGAGCGCTTGATATCGATTGCCGGGAAGACCCGCGACTCTGCTAGTTTGCGCGTGAGGTTGAGCTCCATGTTACCAGTGCCTTTGAACTCTTCAAAGATCACATCGTCCATCTTGGAGCCGGTCTCGATTAGCGCAGTGGCGACGATCGTCAGCGAGCCGCCCTCTTCGATCTTGCGCGCCGCACCGAAGAATCGCTTCGGCTTGTGCAGCGACGCCGTATCCAATCCGCCTGACAGCGTGCGCCCGGAAGTTGGAATCACTTGGTTATAAGCGCGCGCGAGGCGCGTGATCGAGTCGAGCAGGATGATGACGTCCTTGCCGAGCTCGGCCAGCCGCTTGGCGCGCTCCATCGTCAGCTCGGCAACCGCGGTGTGGTTTTCAGGATGCTCGTCGAACGTCGAGGCGACAACCTCGCCGTCGATCGTGCGCTGCATATCCGTGACTTCTTCCGGACGCTCGTCGACAAGCAACGCGATGATGTGCGCCTCCGGATGGTTGATCGAGATTGAATTCGCGATGTTCTTGAGGAGCGTCGTCTTGCCGGCCTTCGGCGGCGAAACGATCAGCGCGCGCTGTCCTTTGCCGATCGGACAGAAAAGGTCGATTACACGCGTTGAAAGCTGAGTCGAGCGCACTTCGAGCTTATACCGCTCGTTCGGGTAGATCGGCGTTCCCTTTTCGAAAACATTGCGCCCGCGAATCGCTTCGGGATCGAAACCGTTGACGGTCTCGACTTTGATTAGGCCGTAATACTTCTCGTTGTCTTTGGGGCGCCGGACTTGACCCTCGACCAGATCGCCGCGTCGAAGTTCAAAACGGCGGATCTGCGATTGGCTGACATAGATATCATCAGGGCCGATCAGGTAGCCGTCGCGGCGCAAGAATCCGTAGCCTTCCGGCAACACGTCGAGCACGCCGTTCGCCATCTCGATGCCGGAGCGCGCGGCCTGGATCTCCAGGATGCGCGGGATCAGTTCATCTTTCTTGAGTTTGAGCGGATTTAGGATGTCGAATTCTTTTGCCAACTCGTTGAGCTCGGTCTTGGATTTCTCTTCGAGTTGCGGCGCCGTTAGCAGCGCCGGCATCACCGCTTCGACCTGCGGGAAGTTTTCGCTGAAGTGGGCCTGCGGATTAAATCGTTGGTGGTGGCGACGCGAGCGGCGCCGGCGACCTCCGCCTTCGGGACGGTTTTGGTTGGGACGATTATCGAATTGCAGCGGACTAATCTCCGAAAGAAATCGCGCGCATCATATGCGAAGTGCTACCGGCGAGGCTGCCTGCATCCTTACGTGAGTGTGGCGCGAAGGGAATAAAGCGCGCCGCCGCAGTCTACAAACGACTGCCGTGGCGACGAGCACACTATAGCATAGCTGCTGCGTGCAATCAAGATGCCGTTTGTCGCCAACCCTAGGGAGCGTCGGCAGAGCAGACGATCGCGCGCATCGGGCTTGAAAACGGAGCGCCGCCGAAATGCTTCTCGAGTCGGCGCGCGATGTAGTCCACGACTTCCGCTACGTCGCCGCCCCGTTGTTCGATTTCCGCAACTGTCGGACTGCCGCGCACGATGCCGTCCGCCATTTCTGAAGCCGTCATGCGCGCGCCATCATATCCGACGACCTCAATCGAAGCATTTCTGAAACCGGCTTCGTCCATCAGCCGCCGATGCTCGCCGATATCGGGCATCGAGAATGGAACCTCGTAGAACGCGGGAGCATCTTTCGGAAAATAGTCATGGACGGCAGCGTTCACTTCAAAATACACCGGACAATTCGAAATGCGATCCCAGACATTGTAAAGCAACCGCCCGCCACTTTTGAGCACGCGTCGCGCCTCGCGCATCGCGGCCGCCTTATCAGGGAAAAACATCCAGCCGAATTGACAGACGACCGCGTCGAACACGCCGTCGTCAAACGGAAGATTCGTAGCGTTCGCCGGACGCCAATCGATTCGCGTGTCGCCGACTTTTCCGCCGGCTAGATCTAGCATCGCGTGATTGAGATCCGTCGCGGTAATGCGACCAGCCGGCGCAAGCACTCCCAGCAACTGTTTGGTTACGGCACCCGTACCGCATGCGAGTTCGAGCACCGCAGATTGAGGACGCCGCAGGCGGCTCGCGATGTCCTTGGCGTACTCCTCAAAGATCAGCGGAACGAGGATGCGATCGTAGTACTCCGGGATCGAGCCGACAAAAGCGGCGTGGTCGTCTCTCATTATAAGAACCTATGGCGAGAGTCGCCGCGGTCCCGAGATGAACGGATTGCCGGCCTCATAGAAGCGCAGGTGGCGATGCGCCGCTTTCGTTATCCCGATACGCTTGCTCTTTCGTACGCGCGTGCCGACCAGCCCCGCGTCCGCCAGCCACAGTTCTTTGCCGCGAAGAAGATCCGCGCCGTCCAGACGGCGGTCGATGTCGAGCGCGGCGCACAGACGCCCCGGCCCGCGGCAGAGGTCGCGTAACGAGGCGTTTCCGCGCCGTTCCATCATCGCATCAACTCCTTCGATCGGTTCGAGCGAACGCACGAGAACGGCGGCGCCTTCCATTTCGCTCTCGCTGCTGACGTTGAAGCAAAACGCCGTCCCATAGATTTTATAAATGTAGGCGTGAAAGGGCGCCAAGAACATGCTCGCATTGCGAGCGCTCTTGCCGCGATAGGCGTGAGACGCAGGATCCTTGAGGACGTAGGCTTCCGTTTCGACGATCTTGCCGGCAACGCGCGTACCGTCGCGGTCGTGGACAAGGGCGAGGCCAATCAACGCGCGAGCCAGCGCGATTGTTTTTCTCGGCAAACGATCTCGAAGTAGGCGGCGATAGGCGGTCACCGCCGCGGGCTTAGGCCGCTACGTGAAGCGTTACCTCTGCACGGGCACGCGCTGCCAGATCATCGGCGGCCGGCTCATCGGCCAAAACCGTGGCGAGTCGAAAACGATTCAATTGGCAACGCAAGTTGACATAGGCCAACGTGAGCGGAGGCGGGATTTCCGCCTTTCCATCTAGGTCGTCGACGAGCTGCGGATCGGCTACTCTAAAGGAAGCTTCTTCGAATCCCGAGTCGGCGATGCGCTTGGCCACCGCCGTGAGCGCAGCATAACCGACCTCGCGCCCCAACAGCGCGGGAATCCGTTGGACGGAGAAGTCGACCCGTGCAACTCGCTGCGCGCGAGGCGTGCGCAAATCGACGTATCCCACGCCATTTCCAAAATCGTCCGCAGCAAAACCGACCGCCGCATCGATCACCTTCACGTTTCGCCCGGACCTCACGCTGATCACGTACCCATTGTAAATCGAACATATGTTCGAGTCAAGCGGAACGATGGAGCCGCCTCGCGAGGAGATCCGCGTACACTTCGACGGTTCGCTCGATCTGCAGATCCCGGCCGAACCTCCGAGCGGCTTCCCTCGAACGGACCCGGATCTCAGCCGAAGGCGGTACCGTGAGCGACGCGAGGGCCGTCGCCATCGAGGCCGCTTCATTGGAGACATAAGTGGCAGCCTCACCAAGCACTTCTAATGTTTGCGGCGTGTTGACGGCGATGATCCGGCAACCCGCCGCCAGCGCTTCCGCGAGCACGATGCCCTGCGTTTCACTAACGCTTGAAAAGAGAAAGGCATCCGCCGAGGCGTAGACATCCGGCAACTCGGTGCGCTCGACGTAGCCGACGAAGCGCACGCGGTCCGCTACGTTGCGACGAGCAGCGTGTCGCTCCAACTCATCGCGAGAAGGCCCTTCACCGACGATCGCTAGCCGCACATTGTTGTTTGCGGCGGCCACTGCATCGATCATCAGCTCGATGTTCTTCTCCCGCCCAAGGCGGCAGACCGTAAGCGCGAGGGGCACACCTGGAAGAGCACCAAGTGATGCTCTTACATCGGAGCGCCGTCGGCCGCCGGCAAAAGCGTCCAAATCGATCCCCGTCGGCACGACTTCGATGCGGCTTCGAACGCCCAACTCCAGCAGTCGATCGCCCATAGCGGCAGTCGGCACGACGACGACGTCGGCTGCGTTCGCATAGGCACGCGTCAGCGAAGATGCCGCCCTGCGAATCGCTTTCGCGTCAAAGGGCACGTAGTGCGCATACTGCTCGAGCTGCGTGTGGTACGTGAAGACGAGCGGGATGTCGAATCGGCGGGCGTACCAGATACTCATCCAACCGGTGATAAACGGCGAGTGTGCGTGGATGATCGAGAGCCGCTTGATGACGCCGTTCAGGTTCTTCCGGCTGACGAGCGGAAGTGTGAGGCGATACGGCGTCTTGATCGGCAGCGGCAGCGAGGGCATTCGAAAGACCGGCCCGGGCCGCTCCGCATAACCCGGCACGCGGGGCGCAAAGCAGTACACCTCATGTCTACGCTCCCGTAGCCCCTCGGCCAGGGCGTCGACCGACGCGACGACCCCGTTGACGATCGGGCGGTAGCACTCGGTAAAGAAGCCCACTTTGAGAGCCGGCTCACGCACTGCCACGACCCTATTAAACCATCCCGGTTGCGCCCGTCTGCGGGGTCTTCACGAGGAGAGGGCGACTTTTGCCATAGTGGGCGCTCGCGGCGGGCGTGCTATAGTGCCCGCAGTTACCGGGAGTGCTTCGGCGCCCCGTTACGTTGGGTAAGGTCATGCAGTCCTCCGGGGCTCGGCCTCCCATGGTTTAGGCGTTTCCAGAAGACGGATCCGTCAACCACTTACTACCTCTAAGACGTGCACGCAATACACTCGGCGCGTTTGGACGTGCTCTACTTCAATGCGGCCCGTCGTACCAGGAAAGGAGTTGGCTTGATAGGACGCGGTTACTCGAGGGCGACCTGGGTCGTCACGAGCGTTCTGTTCTTAAGTCTCGGTATCGGGAACTTAAGTCATCCAACCGCCGCTTTCGCGGCGACTGAAAGGGCGGCCAAAGCCGCCGCAAATGCGATCTCGCACATTGTGACCTTTACGTCAAACGGTGCGACGACGCAACACGTAACGACGGCCAAAACCGTCGGCGACTTTCTCAAAGAGCGCGGTCTCGTCGTCACCGAGGCTGACTATGTATCGCCATCGCTCGCGAGCGAACTGGCAGACAATACGGCGATCACGTTCCGTGCGGCGGTCCCGGTTACGATCGTGACTTCGTCGGGCTCGAAAACCGTTTCGTCGTCGGCGATCGACGTCGGAACGCTGCTCGAAAACGAAAACATTGATATCGGTTCGCACGACGAGGTATCGGCGCCGTTTTCCGACGGGCTCGTCGCGGGTGAGCGAATTAAGATCGTGCGGGTTGCTCAGTGGACAAAATCTACGAAACAGCCGATCGCGCCACGCACGATCACGCGGCTCGTCTTCTCCTTGCCGCCGGGAACGACGCGGATCATCTCGCATGGCAGACGCGGCGAACGTGAAACGATCGTTGGATTCACCGAACGCGACGGCGTGATGCGGCACCGCGTTATCGCGACGAGAATCGTCCGCAAGCCTCGCGAACGCGTCATCGCACGTGGTATCGGCGAATACGCGGCCTTCGAGCAACTCGCTAAATTCGGGTTGCAAAAGACGTCGTACATCGCTGCGAGCGCGATCTCGATGATGGCGACCGCTTACACGGCGGAGTGTGCAGGCTGCAGCGGCTACACGGCGATCGGCCCGCGTGCCGGACACGGCATCGTAGCGGTTGACCCCCGAGTGATTCCGCTGGGGACGCGTCTCTATATCCCCGGATATGGAATTGCAATCGCAGGCGACACGGGCGGCGCGATCGTCGGCAATCGGATCGATCTTGGCTTCAATTCGCTCAGCGATGCGATGCAGTTCGGCCGGCGGCCGGTGACGGTGTACCGATTGCGCTAAGGCCGAGCGACCCACGCGCGCTCTTTCGCGCGCTTGGCAGACGGCCAAAGCGATACCTCGGGCAGCATTTTCTTGTCGACTCCGCAGCTGCCCAGCGTATCGCGAGTATCGTAAATGAGCCGTCCGACGGCACCGGCGATTTTTCTGTCTTGGAAATCGGCGCCGGAACCGGTGCACTAACAACAATCCTCGCCCAAAGCGATCATCCGCTCACCGCGATCGAGATCGATGCGGACTTAGCGCACTTCTTGCAGGGGCTTCCCGAATTAGCCGCAGTTGAGATCGTTCAAACGGATGCGCTGGCTTTTGACTTCGCCCGATTTGGCAAGGGACGCCGATGGCGTGTCACCGGAAACTTGCCGTACAACATCGGCACTCCGCTGCTGCTGCAATTGGTCGAGATGCAAGAAGGTCCGGAGCAAATCATCGTGATGCTGCAAAAAGATGTTGCCGACCGATTAGCAGCCAGGCCCGCGACGCCCGCCTATGGCAGCTTGACGCTCGCAACGCAATATGCGATGCAGATTGAGCGCCTCTTTTCGCTTGGCCCGCACGCTTTTTATCCGCGTCCGAAAGTTGACTCGACGGTTGTGCGCTTGATCCGTCATCCGCAACCGCCGGTTCATAGCGCCGATGCGCGATTTTTGCTGCAGGTTACGCGCGCAGCATTCGCGTACCGCCGCAAGACCCTCGCCAACAGCCTGCGGCTAGCGCTCGGCATCGAGCCGGCTCGTACGTCGTCGGCGCTCAGATCGATCGGTTTAGGCCCGGAGGTGCGTGGAGAACAACTCGAGCTCGTCCAGTTCGCCGCAATCGCCGACCACCTTCACCACTGACCGCGAGCAAGCGACGTGGACGATCCTCGCAGCAATCGGGATCGTGCCGGTCGCAATTGCCGGAGTCGTATTCGGCTTTGTTCTAATTCTCGCGGTCGGCGGCAATTTGAATGCGCGCCACTTGAGCCTTGGGGCGCTGCTGACTGCCCAACTCTTCGGCTATCTCTTCTTAGCGCCGTACGTGCTCTTCGTGCTGCGCGCCTTATGGCGCGGTTCATTTGCGCAACTGGGTTTCACTTGGCCGTCCTTGCGACAAATTGGAGTCGCTTTGCTTGGCGCCGTGGTGATGATCATCGTCGTAACACTGCTCGGGCAACTCGTACAAACGATTTTGCACGTCCATCACGAGCAGCAAGCGGTGCAGATCTTTCGGTCGATACACAATCCCCGGCTAGCGCTGTACTTTGCGTTGGTCGTGACGGTGGCTGCGCCGATCACCGAAGAACTGACGTTTCGCGTCTTCATATTTAACGCCGCGCGCCGGTTCATGCCACTTTGGGGATCGGCAGTCGTCAGCGGCGCGCTGTTCGCGGTCGCGCATCAGGACCCGTTTCTCATGATCCCGCTGGCGGCCGGCGGCATCATTCTCTGCTACGTGTACGTGCGCACCGGCAACGCGTGGATGTCGATG